>JADGQU010000462.1 GCA_017881545.1 Gemmatimonadaceae bacterium | reverse complement strand
GATGCCGGCGCGGCGTCCTGATTCGTCAGCACCACGATCGCCGCGCTGTCCTCCGGAAATACCATGTTCTCGGCCGTGAATCCCGATACTTCCCCGCTGTGTTCGAGCATGAAGCGGCCGCCCTGCATCGCGACGTCGAGGCCGAGCGCGTAGCCGGTGCCGGCGCCGTTGTTGAGGACGATTTCGCGCTGGAGCTCTCGGTACGATACAGGTGTGAGCAACCTGTGCTGAATTAGGTTGATATCCCACTTGGCGAGATCCGTCGCCGTCATCGCGAGCTCGCCCGCGGCCCACATCCATCCCGAGCCGGCGTCCGGCGCCGGGCGAAGCGGCCCGAGTGCATAGCGGATGTAGCCAGTCGAATTAGTCGCTCTCGGACTGGCGTCGAAATCCGCCGCGCTCGTGAGTCCGACGGGAGCGAGAATGCGAGTGCGCACGAACTGGAAGAACGGCATTCCGCTCGCCTTCTCGACGACCATTCCCGCGAGCGTGTAGTTGGTGTTGCTGTACTGCCATCGCGATCCGGGGTCGAAGTCGAGCGGCTGCTTGGCCCACCGGTCGGCGATCGCCTGCGGCGTGGTGGCCTTGAGCATCATCGGCATCACGTAGTCCTGCGGCCAGAAGTCCTGGTAGCCGGAGGTGTGGGAGAGGAGCTGGCGGACCGTCACCTCATTGCCGCGTGTGAGTCCGGGAATGAAGCGGGATACCGGATCATCGAGTTTGAGTTTCCCGTCCTGCTGTAGTAGCAGAACCGCGACGGCGGTGAACTGCTTGCTGATGGAGCCGATGGCGTAGCGCATGTCTGGCGCAGCAGCCACTCGCGGCTCGAGCTTCGCCGCGCCGTAGGCGTTGGCGTACGCAAGCCGCCCATTCTTCACTACCGCTACCGTAGCGCTCGGCACACCGGTAGCCTGAAGCACTTGGTTAGCGATCGAGTCGACTTTTCGGGCCAAGGCAGTGTCGGTCGGCGCGGCCGTCTGGGCCTCGACCGGCCCGGCAAGCACGACCAGGAATGCACCCGCAATTAGGCCTCGGTTCAGCATTTTCTCTCCATGAATCACTCGATGATTGTCAGCCAGGCCCACTCCTGCCAGGTCCAGCGGGTCCCGGAGCCTCGACTAGATGCGCGGCTGCGGAATACCAGGACCCAGAAAAGTATCCGACACTCCGCCCTTTCGCAGGTTGATCCTGACGTCGCGCCGCGACAGGCCACTATGGTCCCAAAGGTCGTCCTGAGTGCCCCCTACGGCCCTTCCAGAAGGATTCTGACGCAATCCTGACGCATGACCCCTACTGTTGTTTCCGAGCCTACAGATGAGGTCTGAATGATCGTGCTTCGTGCGCTGGGAAATGCCGAGATCGACACAGGGGTGGCGAAACTGACTCCTTCACAGGAGATGGTGTTTGCGGCCGCGCTGTACCTCATCCTCGAGCGTGGAAAGAGCGTGAGCCGACAGCACCTTGCCTCTCTCCTCTGGCCTCAGGTCGCCGAGAAAGCACGGTCGCACCGGCTCCGCCAAACGATACACCAATTGAAGAAAGTCGGATTCGTAGTGATGGCCGATCGAAACAACCTTCAGTGCTCGCGAGAAGATCACCGGAGTGATGTCGCCGAAGTCACCGGAACGGGCGCAGATGTGCTTGCCACACACGCCTCGCTCGAGTTCCTGCCGGGGTACAGCCCGACTTTTTCCGAATCCTTTCGGGATTGGGTCGATGCACAGCGCGAAGAAGCAAACGCTCTTGTGACGAGGAGGCTCGTGACCGAGCTCAACACGGCGAGAACCAAAGGGGACTGGCTGACTTGCGACCGGCTTGCAAGACAGTGCCTCAAGCTCGATCCGTTTAACGAGTCGGCGGTGCTGGCTCAAGCTGAAGCCAGCGCAATGCGGGGGGCGAAGACTCAGGCAATTGAAATACTCGACCGATACCTGGTTGAAGTCGGGTCGGATAATCCGGATCTGAAATTATCCGCCTCCGTCCTGCGAAGACGCGTCACCGACCGTATCCCGGAACGAACGCCGATCACAGTTCGAGAGAGCTCATTTGTTGGACGAGACTTGGAGATTGAAGCGCTGACCGCCGGCGTGCTTGGCGCACGTCAAGGGAGAGGCGGAGCGTGCCTGGTGAGGGGAGAGGCAGGGATCGGCAAGAGTAGGCTGGCTTCCGAATTGATCAAGTTCGCGATCCTGGAGGGGATACAAAGCAGCAGAACGGAGTGTCGCAGATCCGATGTGGATCGGCCGCTCTCGGTATTTGTCGATCTCGTTCCCCAATTGAGCGAGCTACGTGGCGCGTTAGGGTGCTCACAGGAAACAATTTCGGTTCTTAAAGGAATGACGGAATTCGACGGTCGCGCCACTTTCGGTTCCCTGTCAGTCGACGACTCGATGAGTGCGCACGTGAGGATGCGCGCGGCTCTGTTCGATTTGCTCGATGCAGTCGCGGACGAGCGGTCAGTCCTTGTCGTCGTCGACGATGTTCAATGGTTGGATGCGTCGTCGGTGAGACTGCTCACCGAGTTGCTACCATG
>JADGQU010000140.1 GCA_017881545.1 Gemmatimonadaceae bacterium | reverse complement strand
GCGCAAGACCACCGGAGCGCTCGAGCTGATCGACGTACGCCCGCGCCAGCGCGAACGATGGCGGCCACACCAGCTTCTGCTGCCCCTGAGTATTGTAGTAGTCGAAGTGAATCGTCTTCGCCGCGTCGATCTCGTTCTGCGAGATGAACGCGCTGGGCGCCAGCTCGAAGATGTCGAGCCCGCGAGTGATCTCCGAGCTCACGATCACTCCGTTGTACCAGTAAGCCGACCACGAGCCACTCAGCTTGAGCGTGGTGTCCGCGGGGCCGCGATCGAAGTAGGCGATTTCGCGCGGGTGCGCGGGGTCGGTCCATTCGAACACCGAGATGCCTCCCTGATACCAGGCCTGCGCCATCACGTCACGCCCGGGAATCGGGATGAGCGAGCCGTTGTGGGCGACGCAATTCTCCACCTTCGTCTGCGGAGCCGGGAGCTTGTAGTAGCTCTTGAACTGCATGTCGCTCCCCGAAACAGTGAAGATCGCGTCGGCGCCCCACTCGCGTGGATCGGTCGAGCGACACTTCGGCTGCATTCCTCCGCCCCACTCGTCGGAGAAGAGAACCTTGCTGCCGTCGTTGTTGAAGGTCGCGGAATGCCAGTACGAGAAATTGGAATCGGCCGCTGCATTGAGGCGAACGGGATGCGCCGGATCGGTGATGTCGAGAAGCAGGCCGTAACCGCCGCAGGCGCCGCCGGCTTTGCCGATCGCCGGGTACAGAGTGATGTCGTGACATTGACTCGGGCCGGGTTGGGGACCGGACGGTGTCGCGGACGCATTCGGGCCGAACATTTTCGCGACAATGTTCGGAAGCTCGCGTCGCAGAGTTGCGCTGTCCGCGGCTGTCGGCGCACCCGTACCGCCGCGTGCGGCGGTAATCGTCTTCAGCTGCTCGGCGACGAAGAAATCGGGCGCGACCTGCTCCTCACCAAAAAGCACCGCCGTGTAGGCTCCGCGCGCCTTCGCCGTCTCCACTTCCTTCTTGTGCTCGGCGATGTCGATCGCGGTTTCACCGTGATGCGCTGGCGCCGTGAGTCCGCTGAATATCCGCGGCGAGGTGACGATCGCCGCCTGCTCGGGATGAGCGAGCGGCACCTTGATCACTTCGATGCGGAACAGCGCCGAGTTCGGGTCCTTGTCCGGGGAAAGATTCACGCATCCCGCGAGCTCACTCGGCGATCGTACCCCGCCGGAGCCGGAGACGTAGACGTAGACGTTCGCGGGATCCTTTGGATCGACGAGCAGGCTGTGGGTGTGCGATCCGCGGCAGGTCTGCACGTTGCCGACATTCTTCGGATTGTTGATGTCGCTGATGTCGAAGATGCGAATTCCACGCAGCCGATCTTTGCTGACCGTGTCCTTCACACCGCCTGCGCCACAGTCGATTCTGGCGCCCAGGTCTTCGCCGGAGACGAACAACAGGTTTCGATAGACCGAGACGTCGCTCTGCGATGCCGGGCAGAAGTACGACGTCTTGAGCGACACCTGCCGGGGATTGGAGATATCCCAGACCTGATAACCGCTGAAGCTTCCCTGAATGACGTAGTTGCCCAGGAAGGCCAGATCGGAGTTGATCCCGCCCGCGAACTTCTCCGAAGGTCTCGTCTCCGACAGCACCCTCAGATTCCAGACCGCCTCGGCGGCGTCATACGCACCGGCCCGGAGTCCGACGCGCGGATCGGGACTTGGTGCCGAGGCAGAGAAAGTCCCGGTCGGTATTGGAGCCGAGGCGGCACGGCTCTCGGTCGGAGCTGGAGAAGCGGCTGGTGAGAACTGAAAAAACGAACAGCCAAGCGCGCCAAAAACGATCCCAGCCAGCGTTGCCGGCAGGAACAAGCCCACCATCGAGCGTGGACGGCGGCGAATCGAATGATCGAAGCTCATTGTGAGTTCCTCTGAACGTGGATGATGCTGGGTCGCGGCTACAGTTCCTAACTACAGGTTCTTCTATTGTACGGTGGCGCCGAATATCACCGACGCGAGCATTTTCTGCATCCGTTCGATCTCGGTCGTCTGATCCGCGCTGATGTCCGAGGCGAGCTTGAAGACTGTAATGTCCTGCGCGGCTCCGTACGTGCCGAACAGGTCCTTCACCATGGTGACCGCTCCCTGATGGTGCTGAATCATGAAGGTGAGGAATAGTTGGTCAAACTCCTTACCGCGCGCCGCGTCGAGTTGTTTCAACTGGGACTCGGTGAGCATGCCCGGCATCAGCATCTCGTGCTCCACGCCGTCCATCTTCATCATCATCCCGTGCGGGTTCGGTTCGGGCACCGGCTGGTGGCGATCGCGGAGCCACTTCTGCATGCCTGTGATCTCGTCCTGCTGGGCGTTGGTGATCCGCGCGGTGAGAGTCAGCACGGAGGGACTGGCGCCGTGCGACGCTGCCCAGCCCGCCATGACCAGCGCTTGGGCATGGTGGGAGATCATGCCGTCCATGAAATGGATGTCCGCCGCCGTATAGGCGTGCTGGGCATCGACGGAAGTGTCGGTCGCACTCGCGCGCGTGCCGCTGGCGATGGGTGCTGGCGCCGATGTCTGGCTCTCGGCTCGAGTCCCGCTGGCGCAGGCCGCGACGAGGACGAGCAACAACACGGAAGTCATTCTGGGGGCGATTCTCATTGCAGACGAGGATAACGCCTGAATTGAGTCGCCACCAGAACCGGGGGCGACATCGCCTGACTATTCTGCCATCTTTTGCGCCAGGGAAACGCCAAGCCCTCATACGCGTGAGACATAACCGATGAATCGACGACTCCTCTACTGGGCGATCACCTCTGCGCTCGCCGGATTTCTTTTCGGATTCGACACCGTCGTCATCTCCGGCGCCGAACAGCGCATCCAGGCTCTCTGGCACCTGAGCCCCGCTGTGCACGGAGTCGCGCTCGCCGCCGCTCTCTACGGCACCGTGATCGGCTCGCTCACCGGGGGGTTCCCTGCCGATCGGTTCGGACGCAAGCCCACCCTCCTCTGGATCGGCGTGCTCTACATCGTCTCCGCAATCGGATCGGCGATGGCGCCCGACGTCCAGACCTTCATCGCCGCGAGGTTCCTCGGCGGCATCGGTATCGGAGTGTCGACCGTCGTCGCACCGATGTACATCGCCGAGATCGCGCCGCCCGCTCATCGGGGACGACTCGCCGGAATGTTCCAGTTCAACATCGTCTTCGGCATTGTCGTCGCGTTCCTCTCGAACGCGCTCCTCGCCAATATCGGCGACAACGCCTGGCGGTGGATGCTCGGCGTCGCCGTATTCCCGTCCATCGCGTACACATTGCTGTGCTTCGGCATTCCGGAGAGTCCACGCTGGCTGCTGACTCGCAAGGGAGATCGCGCGAACGGATTGAGAGTTCTCGGTCTCATTCAGCCGGACGCGTCACCCCAGGAGCTCGATCGGCAAGCGGCAGAAATCGTCGCGGCATCCTCCGAGAAGCAGAGCGCCAAAGGGTTCTGGTCGATGCGACTGCGCGTTCCGATCAGCCTCGCATTTCTCGTCGCATTTTTCAATCAGATGTCAGGCATCAACGCCATCCTCTACTTCGCGCCGCGCATCTTCGAGATGACGGGACTCGGCGCGCGCGCGGCTCTCCTCCAGTCCGTCGGCATCGGCATCACCAATCTCATCTTCACCTTCGTTGGCCTCTGGCTCATCGACCGCCTGGGCCGCCGCACGTTGCTGACGATCGGGTCATATGGCTATATCGCGTCGCTGGGGCTTTGCGCGTGGGGGTTCTTCACCCACCACTACTCCATCGTGCCGCTCTGCATTTTTGCTTTCATCGCGGCTCACTCTGTCGGCCAGGGCACGGTGATCTGGGTTTTGATCTCCGAGATCTTCCCGAACCAGTACCGGGCAGCGGGCCAGTCGCTCGGCAGCGCGACACATTGGGTTTTCGCCGCGCTGATAACCACGTTCTTTCCCGCGCTCGTCAGCACCTTTGCACCCGGCTACATCTTCCTCTTTTTCTGCGGAATGATGGCCCTGCAGCTCGTCTGGGTGCGCGCGATGGTGCCAGAAACCAAAGGCAGGTCTCTCGAAGAGATTCAGCGGCAACTCGGCGTTGAGGTATGACGCGTCAGCTGGTGATCGCGGGAATCGGCGAAGTGCTGTGGGACGTCTATCCGGATGCCGCACGCTTTGGCGGGGCGCCCGCGAACTTCGCCTCTCATGCCGCCGCGCTCGGTGCCGAAGCGTGGATGGCGAGCGCGGTTGGCGTCGACGAGCTCGGCGACCGCGCGCTCGCCACTCTTGAGACCGCGGGCGTACGATGCGGAACCATGGCGCGGGATCGAGATCACGACACGGGACAGGTGGTGGTCACGCTCGATCCCTCGGGTCGCGCGAGCTACCGATTTGCGGCCGATTCTGCCTGGGATCATCTCGAGGGGTCCATCGCGCTCGAGTCCCTCGCCCTTCGGTGTGACGCTGTCTGCTTCGGCACGCTCGGACAGCGCTCCCCGACATCGCGCGCAACAATTCAGCGCTTCGTACGGACGACACGGCCGGCAGCATTACGCATGTTCGACGTGAATCTCCGGCAGCACTTCTTCGATCAGGCGACCATCCAATCATCGTTGGAGATCGCTTCGGCGGTAAAGCTGAACGAGGACGAGCTTCCAATAGTCGCGCGGCTTTGCGAGATCGGAGGCTCAACGCCCCGACAGATGCTGAGAGAGCTCGTGGAGCGCTATGGTTTCCGTCTTGCGGCGCTGACCTGCGGCGCTGATGGTGCCCTGTTGATTGCCGGCAACGAGGAGTCGACATGCCCCGCGGTTCCAGCGAAGATCGTCGACACGGTTGGAGCCGGAGACGCGTTCACGGCGACACTCGTTCCCGATTTCCTGCGTGGGCTCCCACTGGCCGAGATAAATCGGCACGCCAACGCCGTCGCGTCGTTCGTGTGCTCGCAGGCTGGCGCTGTCATGAACCTGCCCGACTATCTCGTGCAATGGGCGTGAGTCTCTAACGCTGACGACTACTGATCGCCGTGGATTTCGCGCATGAGAATCGTCGACAGCGATCGTTCGGCGCTACCGCTTTGATTCAGACTCGGCGACGGTTAGCCGAGATCAACAGGCCGATGCCTGCGGCCGCCAGGAGGCAGCCGTAGATGGCCCACTTCGTTTGGCCAGTCATGAAGCTGCCCGGAAGGATGTTGATTCCCTGAAGAATCCAGATCGATCCCATGAGCAGACACAAGACACCCAAGACGTTCAATACGATGCGCATGAGTAACCGGAAGATTGTGGTTGTCCGTCCGCCTAACGCCCTGATTCATCTGCAAGCACGTTACCACCAATTGCGGCGAAACTGGCTTGCCTGCGGAGCACGAGATACAACAGGATGGACGCGACCGCGCCCAATGTGTCCATCAGCATGTCCTTCTGCGCGTCCCAGATGTCACCCTGGCTGCCCAGAAAGTCCGCCCCCGCTTGGGCGTTGCCACCATAGGCGGCATATACCCATTCGATCAGCTCGTATGACATCGCGACGAAGCTGATCGCGAACAGGGCGAATAGACATGCCATCGCCACGCTCATCCGCTTCCTGACAATCAGGTATTCGGCGATGCCGAACGCGTAGAATCCCACGCTGAAGTGGCCGATCCGGTCGTACATATTCCGCTCGAACCCGAAGGCGCGGCTGAACCAGTCGAACGGCACGCGCTCGAATGTGTAGTGCCCTCCGATCGTGTGCAAATACGGAAGGATCGACATCAGAATGTAGGCAAGGGCGGAGAACCTCACGCCGCGCATGTACAGAACGACGAGGGTGACCACGACCAGAACGATGGGGATGTTCTCCACCCACCATACAGTACGGTCGTACGGAGCGATCGCGCCCCAGATGAAAAGAACCACGTAGGCGGCGAGCAGGATGTGCGGAATCCGATCACTGAATCTTTTCATTCGCTGGTGGAATAATGGACGCTCTCTGGGTCCCCTGGCGCAACCGCAGCAGAAACACGAGTCCCAAGCCGAGACTCGCCCCGAAAACGTTCAGGACAACATCGTTGACGTCTGCAGATCGATTGATCCATGCCCTCGAAAGGTACTGAACGAGTTCGATGCTGGATGAAAGAGCAATCGCGATTTGTATCCCCCTCCAGAAGCGAAGACGCCTCCAGACCAGAGGGATCAAGATGCCGAGCGGGAAAAAGAGCATAACATTGCCTCGTGCGTTATGCACGCAGAACGCTTGCGCGGTCGAACCCCTGGGCAGGCTCGCGGAAGAACAGGTCAGCGATGCCAGATTGGGATGGAGCTCAATTCCCACCGCAGCCTCGGCAGCCAAGCGCGAATTACGGTTGGGGAGGAGCGTAGCAGTGGCAAGGCCGGAGAGATAGACGACGAAGGTCAGGAGCAGGATTTCGCGGTGGAACGACAGGCGGTGCCCGGGAGTCCGAAGGCGGTACAGCCGAAAGACCAACCAACAGGGAACGGTGATCGCACTCAAGACAAGAAACGGAAAGAAAAACGAGCGGTAC
>JADGQU010000139.1 GCA_017881545.1 Gemmatimonadaceae bacterium | reverse complement strand
GCGCGCGCTGTCGGTGATCACGACATCGTGCAGCGTGATTCCGTGCAGGAGATTTCCGGTGACGCTGCCGATGTGGACGAGGCCGTGACTGTTGTCCTGAATCAGCCCTTCGACGTAGCGTCGGACGCGCTCGCGACCCCAGTCGCTATTGGTGATCAGATAGGCGGCGCCGACCAGCAGCAGCACCACCACCAGCAACCCTGCGACGACCCGAAACCACCACTTGTTAGAATGCTTCGCCAATGGAAAGGTGTAGGACGATCCGGTTGAGGATCCCCCCACCTTTGGTGGGCGAATAGGTTCGGTGCTGTTGAAGGGTGACCAGCGTCTTTTGGCCATTAACGATATTTTCGGTTACAACCGGGAGGGATTCCGTGGATCCCGGGTTGAGGCCTATATCGGCACGGATCGGGCCTACAGGAGAATGGTACCGCACCCCGAACCCCGGAGTTATGGCCGCCCTCTGGCGGGGAAGGGTCGGATTGGTCTTCTGGCGGACGATTCCGGCGTCCACGAAGACCGCCCCAATGAGGTCACGCCACACCGGAAAACGCCCCTCCACACTCCCCTCGGCCACGAAATTCCCGCCAAGTGGGCGGGGGTCGAAGTCGCGGTCCTTGAGCGTTGCCAGGTTGGGATTGCACTGGGTTACGTCGGTCCCGGACGTGCAGGCCACGTTCAGGCTGTCGTGCGACTGCAGCGAGACCAGTGGAATCGTGAGGACGCGCGGCCCGAGCTGATTCTCGCCGAAGCCGCGCACCGAGTGCGATCCGCCGGCATAGAAACGTTTTCTCGGGTGGAGGATTCCGTCGTCCAGATTTACGGAAACACCGACCGCCTGCGAGGTGCTGCCCAGCGGACTGACCCAGCCGATGCGAGCGTGCGCGCCGATCGCGCCGCGCTTTCGAACCGGAACGAATGAGGCACCATCGAGGGTCGCGCGGTTGTAGCGGAAATCGGATAGCGTGAACGCGGATGCGTGCTCCGCGCTCGCATTGACGCGATACCCGCGGTTGGGAGAGAATGGATCGTTCGTGCGATCGATTCCAGACGTGAGAGTGATTGGCGAGAGCCGCTGATTGCCGCGTAGCGCTTCGAGAGTAGGCGTGTCGCACACGCCGTAGTTGATGCAGAAGTACACGTCGCCCGCGTCCACCTTGCTGATCTCGAATCTGTAGTTCAAACTCGCCGGCGCGCGCTCCGCCAGATCCCGCGTGAAGGTGAGACTCGTCCCGTAGCCGCGATCGACGTAGATGCCGGGCGCGGTGCGGCGATGCGTGAACAGGCTCAGCGCCAGCTCGTTGTGTGGCGATCCGAACCACGGCTGCCGCAAGTCGATGCTCGCGTTGTAGGTCGGAACGAAGTAGCGCGCGAGGGCGCTGGTCTGTGGGACAGATGCGTTGTGGAAGATGCCGCGGTTGTTGAGCGACTTGGCGAAAAGGTTCCCGATCACGCCCTGCACGTCGAGGCGGCGGGCGCCGCCCATGAAGTTGTAGTGTGTGAAGCGCGCATCGAACTGGACGAAATCGATCGTGTTGAATCCGGCGCTCATGCGCGCCTCGCGCGGAGGCGACTCCAGCACGGTGACGACGACCACTTTGGCCGAGTCGGGGGTGGCGATGTCGATGGGCGGGCGCGCCTCGATGGCGGCTCGCCGAAACAGATTCGATTCGTACAGCGCGCGCTGGCTGCGCAGCATCTCGGAGCGGCGGAAGATGTCGCCAATGTGGAAGGTCAGCGATTTCCTGATCGTGCCCTCGCTCACGTCATCGTTGCCGGTGACCACGATGTCTTCCACAGTGGTCTTGTATTTCGGATTGAGCGTGAGAGTTACGACTGCCGTCCGCGAGGCCGTGTCGACCACGACCGACGTATCCACTTCGGCGTCGGCGTATCCCTCGTCGAACAGAGCCCCTTGGAGGAAGACGCGCGAAGTGTCGAGCCTGATCAGATTCAGCGGCCCATTCCGGCCCAGCACGACATGACGGTCGATCACTCTCTTCGAGAGCAGTGGCGGTGTCGGCTGATTGATGATGACGCTCGAGACGATCGTCGGCGGGCCTTCCTTGATCAGGAAGGTGACGCCAACCTGGTTGTGTCCCCTTGGCACCACCACCGTATCCACCTCGGCCTCGCGGTACCCGCGCTTCCAGTAAAAGACGCGGACGCGGAGCACATCGCGTTCGAGCTCCTTGTGATCGAGGTATTTTTTTGTGTAGAAATACTTCGCCTTGCTGATCCAGCAGAACGGCTTGACGAGGAAGCTATTGCAGTGCGAGGCCGTGGTGTAGACGCTCTGAAGCAGATCGGTTTGCTTCATCACCTTCACGCCCTTGAGCGTGAGGTTGACTACTTCGGGATGGGCGTTCGCAGATGGCTGGACAGCCTGAGCCGCGAGTACGGCGGGTACAAAGAGGAGCGCGCCGGCGATCGCGGCGCGAAAAAGCGGCAGCAGCGAGGCCGTCCGCCTATAGACCTTCCAGCAGCGCGTCGTTGCTTGGCGTCGCCGCGATGCGCTTGATGAGCCACTCCATCGCCGAGCTGGAGGGCATTTGTTGAAGGCCGCGTCTGAGTGTGTAGACATGCTCTAACTGATCAGGACGGAATAGTTTGTCTTCACGACGCGTGCCGCTGGTCGCGACATCGATCGCGGGGAAGATTCGCTTTTCGGAAAGTGAGCGATCGAGCTTGATCTCGCAGTTACCGGTCCCCTTGAACTCCTCGAAGATGACGTCGTCCATGCGCGAGCCGGTCTCGACGAGTGCGGTCGCGATGATCGTGAGGGAACCTCCCCCGTGCTCAGGTGCAACAGAGCGGGCTGAGCCGAAGAATGCTTTAGGCTTCGCCATCGCGCTAGAATCGAGTCCGCCGGAAAGCGTACGGCCGGTACCGCGTTCCACGGTGTTGTAAGCGCGCGCCATGCGCGTGATGGAATCCAAAACGATGACGACATCCTTGCCTAGCTCCACGAGTCTACGCGCCCGCTCGAGCACCATCTCGGTCACATCGGTGTGCCGAACGGCGGGCATGTCGAAGCTGGAGGCAACAACCTCGCCATAGCCCCAGGTGATCATCTCGCTGACTTCTTCGGGGCGCTCGTCCACGAGCAGAACGAGCAGGGCCGCCTGCGGATGGTTGATCGCCACGCCTTCGACGATCGCCTGGAGGAGCATGGTCTTGCCGGCGCGTGCCGGGGCGACGATGAGTGCCCGCTGGCCGTACCCGATTGGCGCGATCAAGTCGATCGCCCTGCGGGTCAGCTCCGGACCGGTCTTGGCGGGTTTTCCCGTCTCGAGCTTGAGCTTGCGTTCGGGGTACGACGCGGTGAGGGAGCCGAAATCGGGACGCCTTGCCGCCGCTTCCGGATCGGCACCGTTGATCTCTTTTACTTCGACGACGACTACGCGGCTCCGATGATCGTGTCCGGTGGTGGCGAGCACCTGATCGCCGCGGCGCAGCATGTACTGCCGCATGACCTGTGTCGGCACGTAAGCATCGCCTGGCTCGGCGAGGTAGCTGTTCGCGGCGCGGCGAATGAAGCCGCCTTCGCGCTGCGGATCAAACCATCCCGTGGTCTCTCCATCCGGAATGACAGGAGCGACCGGTACGCGCGATGCCTGTTCTACTCCAGCGCTGCCGCCACCACCACCACCACCGCCCCCACTTCCGCCGCCGCCACCTCCGCGGGGTCCGCCTTGCGGGCGTTGTCTGCCGCGTCCGCGCTGATTGCGGCCGCGTCTTCCGTTGTTGCGGTTGTCACCCCGCTCACCAGGATGGCGCTGATTGCCATCGCGTTGCTGCTGTCCGCCCCTTTCTCCGCCTCCGCCCCTTTCTCCGCCCCCGCCCCTTTCTCCGCCCGAAGTCTGCGGATTGTATGGCGCCTGCTGTTGCTGCTGTTGCGGCTGTTGGGAAGCGCCGCTGTCGCTCGATCCGTTGGACGAAACGTCAGTGCTGGAGTTGGATTCGGAATTCGCCGCCGCGTCGGGCGCGGGCGGAGTGTTGGGTGTTGGAGAAGGAATCGCTGGTGATGTCATATTGTCGCGCGCGTCGGGTATCGGCGCTGCGTCGGGGGTAGGTGTTGAAGAATCCATGGGCTCCAGGTACGGATCTACATCGCTGTAGGATTCGGAGAGTGGAGTTTGTGGTTGACTACCGGAGGGACGAGACTTCCGGCCGCGACGAAAAGGACGTCGACGTTCGCTCATGCAGTTGTGGTGTGGCTGAGAAAGAAAGTGCTGCTCGAATGGCTCACGTGCACCGCGGCTAATAACTCACGCGATTACCGGAACCCTATTCTGTATGGAATGGCGCGCTGCTAGGCTGCGCTGGTGCAAGAATGGTACTATCGACCGCAGGTATTGTCCAGCAACAATTGAATGGTAGACTCCCGCGCGGGGAAAGTCCAGCAGGTTTTTTCCAGGAGAGATTGTGCCGTTGCCTTTGGGGCGTACCATACCAAACAACTTAGGGCAGTCAAATACCGAAGCCTCTGAGTGGTACAATACCAAGGCAGGGAGCCGTAAGCCTTGCAGCCTTAAGGCCGGGAGCCTTTCCGTCGGATTCTGGATTTGCATGAAATCAGCAGCGGTGTTCTACTGGGAAAGAAACGCAACCAGGATGCATGCCTCTCACAAATGACTGAAGCCAATACATCTCCAGCCGGCGAAGAACTTGTTGATCCGCTGCCCGCTCTCGAGCGCGCAGTGGCGGAGCGTCCTGATGACGCGAAAGCGCTTGTGGCGCTGGCGAATCACTACTGGTTGATAGGTGCTGGCCCCGAAGCAGTCGGCGATCTCGCGTCGCGCGCCATCGCATCCGACCCTGAGAACAGGGCCGGCTGGCATCTGTGGGCGCTGGCGGAATCGAATCCGAGGGAGCGAGTCGCGCGCTGGCAGCAGGTGTCGTCGCGCTTCCCCGAGGACCAGCTGGCGAAGGCGAATCTCGCCGACAATGCGGCGAGTCTGGCGGGCGCCGAGCACGATTACCAGGCAGTCGATCTCGCGATTGATACTTACGAAGAGCTGCTCGCGACGGCCGAGCATCCCGATCAGCGCTCGGCGCTGGAGAAGGCGATCAAGACGCTCAAGGGGTGGAACTTTTGAGCAAATCCGGGCCCCCCCATGAACACGGCGAGCAAGGCTCGCTGGAGGAGTTCCGCAAGTTTCGCGAGCGAATGAACGCGGAGATACTCGGCGAAGGAAATGTGGTGATCAACCGCTTCTTCGCGCTCGACGCGCGTACCTACGAAGCCGGCGCGCTCGACGTGAAAACCAAAGAGCTGCTCGGGCTTGTAGCATCGCTCGTGCTGCGCTGCGATGATTGCGTGACGTATCATCTCAGCCGCTGCGCCGAGGAGAGGGTGACGCGGGCCGAGCTGTTCGAATCGCTTTCGGTCGGTCTCGTCGTCGGCGGCTCCATCGTAATCCCGCATCTGCGCCGCGCCGTGGATCGTTGGTCCGAGCTGGAGCGGCTCGCGCGTTAACGGCTCGCGCCGCGTTTGCCCCTTTAGGAAACCGGTGCTAACGTGCAATCATCCACTCAAGGGGGTTGCATGACCAGATCTGTAGGAATGTTGTTCCTGACACTGGCGATGGCGTGCTCGAGCTCAACGGGGCTTCACCATCTCAGCTTCGAGGGGAAAAGCACGGTATCGCCCACAACGCCCATGGACGTTCGAACCGTAGTGACGGTCCGCAACATTGGTGACAAGACAACGCAGATCAGCACTAACACCTGCGGTCAACCGATACGCGCTTTCGCCACGCCTGCGCGGGATGGCACCCCGGTGTGGCAGTCGTACGATCCCGCGACGGTGAACTGTGCGGCGATTGCCACCGTTGCGACACTTGCTCCGGGCGACTATTACGATTTCGTCGCAACGGGTACGATTCCCAACTCGCTTCCGTCCGGGGTGTACTACCTGGCGATCAACATCAACGGGAAGCTTGTCGCGGCGGGTCAGTTTTCGAAGTAGGGACTAAGCCTGTCGAATGAAAACGGCTCCCGTTTGGGAGCCGCTTTTTTATTTACCGGCAGCGGGCCGCGCGACGACGGCTGGATTTCCGTCAGAGATGTACATGTTGCCCGACTTCTCGAGCTTGTTCATCATGGACTCGATCGCGTTCCCGATCACCTGGATGCGCGGAGTCACGCCGGGGTTGAACGCCGGATCGTACGGGCTCCGCATCGGCCCTCCCGCGACCTCGAACACGACCGGCCAGTCGTAGCTAACGACCTTGCCGGTCTTGGGATTCGTCCACGACCCCTTGCTCGCCAGCGCGTTGCGCGCGATCTGCTCCTGGACGATCGCGTCGGAGAACTTGCTCAGCTGCGCGTGCCACACCGTGTGATCGCACAACTCGAATCCGTTATCGGCGAGCCACTTCACCTTCCGAAATCTCCAGTTCGATTTCTGCCCCTGAATTCCGCGATCGCCGAAGAAATTGTGTCCGGCATTCGCGCCGTTGAGAAGACAGTACACGGACTTG
>JADGQU010000461.1 GCA_017881545.1 Gemmatimonadaceae bacterium | reverse complement strand
TTCGAATTCGAGCTCACGCTTCTGGCTTCATGTCTTACGTTCGCTCTACATGGACCAGGTCAAATGTCGCTCGAAGAGATGTTGCACCGGGCTCCGACACCTTGACGCCCACGATTCTGATTCGCGGCGGGTCCGGTATTGCAGTGAGAGCGGTGCTGGCGGTCGCAATGTTGATGTTCGCTGCTGGCACCGCGTTCGCGCTTCACCAGCAGGGCACGGCGCAGCCGGATACCAGCGCCATCACTCCCGCGATGGTGGATCTGGGCCGAGCGGTCTTCCACGGGAAGGGGATGTGCCACGTGTGTCACGGGGAGAAGCTCGAAGGGAGCCAGATCGCTCCAACTTTGAAAACGCATGCCTGGAGAGATGCCAAGAACGGTGAATTCGCCAACATCTATTATGTGGCGACGCATGGCGTGAAATCTACATTGATGGTCTCACACCCCGGCGGAATCAGCTCCACGGAAGCACTCGCCGCGGCGTCCTATGTCTGGTCGGTCGGCCAGGGCAAGGCGAAGCCCTGACATTTTTTCCTCCGGTGGAACCGATATGCGAGGCGAGTCACCCAGGTAAGGGTCGCTCGCCTTATTTTTTATAACCGCCTACAGGTCCTGAACAACATGTCAAATCGAAGTTTGCGTTCTCTGCCGGCATCCACGCTTCTTCTCGCGGCCATTGCCTGCGCCCCTGCGATCGGTACTCTCTCGACCGCGACGCACGCGGACTCGACCCTCATCCGCCGTGATATCGAGTTCCTCGCGAGTGACCGACTCGAGGGCCGGCTCGCCGGTACACCCGGGAATGATTCCGCCGCGGCGTATCTGGCCAGACGCTACCGCTCACTCGGCCTGACCGAGCTGGTGCCGGGTTACCTCCAGCCGTTCGATGCTCTCTCCGCGCAGGACGCGCATGCGGGACGCACCGCACCGCGGCCTACGCAGAACGTCGTCGCGCTGCTCCGCGGTCGAGATCCGGCGTTGCGCCAGGAGTATGTTGTCATCGGCGCTCACTTCGATCACCTCGGACGGTCGCCGACGTTCGCCCTGGATCCGGAAGCCGGGGACGCGATCCGCAACGGAGCGGACGACAACGCATCCGGAACTGCCGCCGTGGTCGATCTCGCACGAATGCTTGTGGCGAACCCGCCGCGCCGCTCCGTGATCTTCGTCAACTTCAGCGCGGAGGAGCTTGGAGTCCTCGGCTCCAGCTGGTTCGTGAACCATCCGCCCGTGCCGCTGGACCGCATCGCCCTGATGATCAACTTCGACATGGTCGGCCGGCTCAGAAACGACAAGCTGATCGTATACGGAACTTCGACCGCAACCGAGCTCAAGGGCATCCTCGACAGCGCGAACGCGGCGGCGGGGAACGCAGCGCTTCATGTCGCCGGCAGCGGCGATGGATACGGGCCGTCGGACCAGTCTTCCTTCTACGCGAAGGACATCCCCGTTCTGCACTTCTTCACGGATCTGCACGACGACTATCATCGCGCCACCGACGATGCCGACAAGATCAACGCGGGTGGCGAGGCGCGCGTGGTGGATCTCGCCCTCCGCGTGGCGCGCTCAGTCGCCGACCGGCCATCGCGGCTGACATTCGTGCGGATCGCTCCCCCCGCGCGTACGGCCGTCTCCGAAGAAGGGAAGCAGACGTACCTCGGCACCATCCCTGACATGGGTGCGAGTGAAACCAAAGGCCTTCGACTCACCGGCGTCCGGGCGGGGAGTCCAGCGGATCTGGGCGGGCTAAAAACCGGCGACGTGATTGTCGAATTGGGCGGTGCGGCGGTGAAGGATCTTTACAGCTACAGCGACGCGCTTTATTCGCACAAGCCGGGTGATGTCGTGAAGATTGTGGTGATGCGGGGCAGCGAGCGAGTGGAGCTCACGGTCACCCTGGGCAGGCGCGGCGGTTGACGCTTTCTCTTTAGAGCGCTGGAGACCGAACGACACCAAATAAATCCGAAGGCGAGACACAGGCGCATCACTCCGTTCAACTATTGGAAACGGCGCGTGCCGATGCCGGTACCGTCCTGAACGATCTCGGATGCCAACTGGGCGGCCTGAGTGAGGCGGATGCCGATTCCCGCCTGAAGCAGTTCGGCACGAACGAGATTGCGCGAGAGAAGCGTCAATCGGCCCCGATGCGCCTCCTCGGTAACATCAAAAATCCATTGGTCCTGCTGCTGCTGGCGCTGGGCACAGTCTCCTTTCTGACCGGTGACGTGCGGGCGACGGTGGTCATCTTCGTGATGGTCGTTCTGGGCGTGGTGTTGCGTTTCTTCCAGGAGACCCGTGCCGATAATGCCGCCGCGGCGCTCCAGGCGATGGTCAGTAACACGGCGACGGTGGTGCGAAGCGGCAAGGACCAAGAAGTAGCGCTCAAGGTGTTGGTGCCTGGCGATATCATCCGGCTGGCAGCCGGCGACATGGTGCCGGCCGACGTGCGCGTGCTCTCCGCCAAAGACCTCTTCCTGAATCAGGCGGCCCTCACCGGCGAAGCCCTGCCGGTGGAGAGAAAGGCCGATCCAGCCTCGGCGAAC
>JADGQU010000138.1 GCA_017881545.1 Gemmatimonadaceae bacterium | reverse complement strand
CTTTGCCCGTGAGCGCGCGCAGGCGGATAGTGTCACCGGGCGGCTGCGCGAGCGGGCCCTCACCGGGAGCGAAGACCGCCAGCGTAAACTCGGGGGCGGCGTGTCCGGGAAGGGGAGAGGGGATTGCAGCCGGGTCGCGGGAGAATCCATAAGCGAACAGCGCAATGACCGGCGCCGCGGCGAGCACGGCGATGGCGGCCCGCTTCCAGTTCATGGATCCGCGCTCGCGATGCTCGGAGCAGGATTCGTGGCGAGCGCCTGCGTCGTCGCACTTCGCCCGTAACTCGGAGCAGGATTCGTGGCGGGCACGGGCACCGTCGCAGTCCGACCGCCGTAGCCCAGGCCGATGATCGCTCCGATCACAATTACGAGCCCACCGAACCAGATCCACGGCACGAATGGCTCGACGATCACCTTCACCGTCGCGTTGGCGCCGCTGGACTCGAAGGCCATGAGATTGATGTACAGGTCGCCCCGAATGCTGCTGCGCACGTCGGGCGTCGGCACCGGCTGGTCCGACACCCGGTAGTAGTTCATGCGCGGATCCATGGTTCCGACCACCGCGCCGTTCCTGCCGAGCACTTCCATCGTCGCGCCGATCACCGAGCGCTGCGGTTCCTCTCGGCCCCACAGGTTCTTCAGGCGCACCGTATGACCGGCGACGGTGAGCGTCTGGCCCGGCGTGAGCGTCGCCTCGCGCTCTGAGCGAAACGTCGAGGATGCCGTGATTCCCACCGCGATCAACAGCACGCCGATGTGCGCAACGTATCCGCCGTAGCGGCGTCGATTGCCGGCGATCAGGCGAAGCAGTGCGGTCGGCCAGCTCTCGCCGTGCGCGCGATGCCGTGCGCGCATGCCGGTCCAGAACTCACGCAGATTGCCCATCGCTGCATACCCGACGAACGCGAATGCGAGAATCGCGTAGATGCTGCGTGCTCCCGCGATCACCGCAATCGCGCCCATGATCACTGCAGCGATGCCCGGTGGATACAGTCTCCTGCGAGCTTCGGCCCACGTAGTGCTGCCCCATGGAAGCGCCGGTCCCACGCCCATCAGGAAGAGGAGCGATACCATCGCCGGGAGTGCCATCCGGTTGAAGAACGGCACCCCAACGCTGACTTTGACGCCGCGCAGCGCCTCGGCGACGAGCGGATAAAGTGTGCCGACCAGCACCGTCAGCATCACCGCGGTGAGGAAGAGATTGTTCAGCAGGAACACAGTTTCGCGCGACGCGGCGCCGCCCAGCTTGCCCTTCGTCTGAATCCGTTCCGAGTTGCCGGCTACCAGCATTAGCGTCGTCACGAGCACGATCGCGATGAATGCGAGGAAGTAGTATCCGATCGCGCCCGTCGTGAACGCGTGGACGGACGACAAGATTCCGGAGCGCGTAAGGAACGTCCCGAGGATCGTCAGCACGAACGTCGCGACGCACAGGTTGAGCGTCCACAGCCGGAGCATGTTGCGCCGCTCCTGCACCATCACCGAGTGCAGATATGCGGTCGCCGTGAGCCACGGAAGAAATGACGCGTTCTCAACCGGATCCCAGGCCCAGTAGCCTCCCCAGCCGAGCACCTCGTACGACCACCACATTCCGGCGATGATTGCTGCGGAGAGAAATCCCCAGGACGTGAGCATCCAGCGCCGTGAAAGGATAGACCAGTCGTTCGACGCCGCCTCGTTGGAGAAGATTGCGCCGAGGGCGAATGCGAAAGGCACCGACATTCCAACGTAGCCGAGGTACAAGAGCGGCGGGTGAACCGCCATGAGATAGTGGTTCTGCAGCAAAGTGTTCGGACCTGGTCCATCTGCCGGTACCGGCGACATCGGCAGAAATGGATTGGCGGGGCCCACGAGCAGGATCGCGAAAAACGCGGCGACCGCTAGCAGCGTCATCACCGCGTACGGAACGAGGTTTCCCGGCCGGCGGCGGTGTAGCACCACGACGGCGGCCGAATAGAGCCCCAGCACCCACGCCCAGAAGAGAATCGACCCCTCGAGCGCGCCCCACAGCGAAATGACTGTGAAGAGCAGAGGCGTGGAGCGGCTGCCGACCTGCGCCACGTACGACACCGAAAAGTCATGCGTGACGAGCGCCACGATCATCGACACCGCGGCGACGCTCACCAGCAGGAAGTTCGCGTAGACCGCGCCGTAAACCAGCTCGAGCCAGTCGCGCCGGTTGTTACGGATCGCTACGGGAGTGAGGACCGCTCCGAATGCCACCGCCGCCAGCGATACCAGCAGCGCATTGTGCGCGATCAGGCCGATCACTTGGTCGACTGCTGAATGAGCGTCTTGTACTTCTCGTGCGCTTCCTCGCCGGGTTTGGGCGCACGATACGCGTTCGAATGCTTCACCATCAGGCCGGTCGCCTCAAACACTCCGCCCGCGCCGGCCCGTCCCTCGACGACCACTCCCATGCCGTCACGGAACATCTGCGGCGGAGCGCCGGTCGAGTGCACCTGCATCTCCCGCGCACCGTCGGTAACCGTGAACCGCAGGTCGAGCGTCTGCGCGTTCCACTTCACCGAGCCCGGCTTCACTTGCCCGCCAAGACGCACGGGCACGCCGATGCCGTCGTTGCCCTTCGCCAGCAGCTCCTTTGGCGTCAGGAAGAACACGACGTTTTTCTCCAGACCGCCGAACAGCAGCCACCCGAATACAGCGACGATGACGACGGCTCCTCCAATTATCCATCCGCGTTTCATTGGCTCTTCTCCCCGCTGCGCTGTTGCGCCATCCGCTCATAGTCGGCGCGGGCGCGTCCGCCTTTCCGGACAAGCCGCAGCAAATATCCGAGCAGGACGATCCACGTCACCGTGTACGCCGCGATTATGAACGTAATGTTCGACGCATCCATTGTTACCCGCCTCCCATTGCCGCCGCTTCGGCCATGTGCTCGACGGCTCGCTCCAGACGGGCGATCTCGTAGCGCCTGCGGATGAAATAAATCAACACGAGCAGCATGGCGATCGCATTGATGCGCAGGCCCAGAGTGTAAGCCGGATCGAGAGTCTCCGGGCTTGACGGCGGCTGATGAAGTGTGCGCCACCACTTCACCGACATGTAAACGATCGGCACGTTGAGGGCGCCGATCGCCCCGACCGCCGCGCTCCATTGCGCCTTCTGCTGCGCGTCTTCAGTGAACGCGCGTAATGCAAGATAACCGACGAAAATGAGGAACAGCACCAGCGTCGATGTCAGTCGCGCGTCCCATACCCACCATACGCCCCACGCCGGGCGTCCCCAGATCATTCCCAGCATCAGCGTGAGTCCGTTGAACGTCGCGCCTACCTCGGCCGCCGACGCGGCGATCAGGTCGTCGTTTTCCTGCCGTCGCCACAGGTAGCGCACGCTGAAGACGAGCACGACGAAGAACGAGAGGAAAGTCATCCAGGCCGCCGGAACGTGCACGTACATGATCTTCTGCAAATGCCCCATGTCGGCGTCGGCCGGCGAGGTCAGGATTGCATAGGCCTGGGCGGCGATCACGGCAGCGAAGCTGACGAATGCCAGCCAGTTACTCGTGCGGGGCGGTCGCGCGGCTTGTGTGTCGCGCAAATGGTCGGTGGAAGAAGTCAATTTGCCTTCACGCTTCAATGACATGTTCGAACGCAATGAACGTAGCTGTCAGGAATACTAGGTCGTAGGCCACGAGTAGTCGAATCCAGGCACCCGCTTCGTGCATCACGTCCGCGCCCAACAGCGCCTTTGATGCCGTGGTCGCCGCGAGCAGGACCGGCACCAGCATCGGGAAAAGTAACAGCGGGAGCAGAACTTCGCGGGCGCGGCTGCGACTTGCCATCGACGCGTAGAAGGTGCCCAGCACTACCAGGCCTACGACGCCAAGCGCCAGGACGCCGAGCAACGATGGCCAACGAGCAGGTATCTGCACGCCGAACAACACCACGCCCGCGGGCACGACGATGGCCACCATCAACGTCAGGAAGATCAGGTTGCCAAGCAACTTTCCGGCAAAGATCGTCCAGCGCGGCCCGGGATACAGCAGCAGCGGTTCGAGAGCCCCGCTCTCTAGTTCAACCTGGAAGGACCGATTGAACGCGAGCACGCCGGAGAACAGCGTGGCGAGCCACACCGCTCCGACCGCCGCATTGCGCAACGCTTCCGCATCGGGGCCGAGCGCCAGTCCGAGAAGAACGAGGATCGTCACGCCGAGCGACGCCACGCTGTTGAACCCGGCCTTTGCACGGAGCTCGGTTGTAACGTCCTTTCTCGCGATGGCTCGCACACGCCGCCAGTCATCTTGCCACGCCATCAGCGCGTCTCCGTCGGTGTGGTGTGCTCGAGACCAGCCCGCTCCTGGTGCGTGGCTGCGATACGCCCTTCGACCAGGGTGAGCGTGCGATCGAGCATCGCCTTCGCGGGGGCAAGCTCGTGCAGAGCCACGAGAGCCGCGCCCCCCGACTCAACGACGCCGGCGATCACCGAGTTCATGAGCTCGACACCCTCGGTGTCGAGATTACTATAGGGCTCGTCCAGCAGAAGAACCCGGGGACTTCGCAGGATGAGCCGGGCGAGCGCCAGGCGGCGCTGCATGCCGGCGGAAAATCCTCGCACGCGGGCGTCCGCGACGGACGCGAGGCCAACGCGTTCAAGGCTGCTATCGACCATCGTGTACTGCAATCCCAGCATGTCTGCCGCGAACCGCAGGTTCTCGCGTGCCGTAAGGTCGTCGTACAGCCCGGGTGTGTGCGCCATGTATCCGACCTGCCCGCGCACGCCGCTGGCATCGCGCACGATATCGAGCCCGTTTATGGAACCAGTGCCGGCGTTCGGGTTGAGCAGCGTCCCCAGGACTCGGAGCACGGTGCTCTTGCCGCTGCCGTTCGGTCCCATGAGACCTACAGCCTCCCCGGGCCGCACGTCGAGCGATACTCCGCGCAACACCCATCGGATGCCGAACCGTTTGCCGAGACCGTTGAGGTGGATCGCTCGATCGGGCTGGCCATTGAGCATCGGATGGAGCAGTGGCGGAGGGGCGGAGGTGACGTCCGGAACGCGATCGGGACACCCGAATATAACCGGGAACACGCTCTGAGCGCCCGCCTGGGCCGGGCTCCGCTTCGCTAGCTGTCAGCCCCGTTACGAGGGGGAGTCACGGGCGTCGAGAGTGGAAGCCGGCGCGTCCGGCGGAAGCTACCGCCGGAACTACCTCCCCGTCCTTCAAGATGGCAACAGACAACACGCTGGATAACTGGCTCTCGTCCTGGCCCGATGCCGTTGGGTTCGTGGCTGTCCTTTCCATCGCCTGGTGGGCGGGTTGGA
Source organism: Gemmatimonadaceae bacterium (assembly GCA_017881545.1). Lineage (GTDB taxonomy): Bacteria > Gemmatimonadota > Gemmatimonadetes > Gemmatimonadales > Gemmatimonadaceae > UBA4720. The sequence continues at coordinate 1,229 of JADGQU010000138.1, read as the reverse complement.
ACGCGGGCGATCTCGTGTGGAGCCTGTGGCTGTCGAGCCTGGTGGTTGGCTACTCGACGATTGTGTGGATGATCGCACAGCCCGCCGTCGAGCTGGCACGCGCCTCATTCAAGGAGCGCGCGCTGGTGGAATCGAACCCCCGAATGCTGCCGGCGTTCTGGTCGATCCTGGTGATCGGCGCGCTATTCCTGCTCGCGTTCTTTACGATCCACTTCGGGATGTTCCACTACATCCATTCGCAGATCCTGATCTCGTTCTTTCCCATCGAAATGGGAGACGGTACGCTGCAGGCACGAAGTGCGGGAATGTCGACTTACGCAGAGATCGCCCGCCGGTATTGGCCCGCTCTTCCGTCGGCCTTCCTTGCGCACCGCGCAGCTTTTCTGCGGAAGCCACTCTCACTCGACCGCGACTTCTCCCTTGCTTCATTCGCCCGCGATAACAAAGCCCGCGACTGGATGACCGAGCCGTACCGGAACGTCATGCGGATGCACATGCTGATCTTCTTCTTTTTCTTCGCCCACTTCCTGAAGCTCGAGAACTTTGCGGTGTACGCAGTGGTTTACGCGGTTTACTTCTTCCCCTGGCGCCTGGTGCGCCGCCCGCCGACACCGGCTAGTTCGGTCTCGACCACAATCTGAGCGGGCTGCGCTCCGCGTCAGCCTCCGAGCCACGCGGCGCCTACCAGTCCCAGCGCCACAAGCGTGGAGAACACGCCCGGCGGAAGAAAGAAGTACCTCCAGGTAAGGCCCGCGATCAGCACGAAGCAAACGGCAAACGACCATCTCGCAATTGGAATCGCCGAAAGATGTTCCGGCGGCATCGATCCGAACTGCCACGCGAGGACGGCGGCGAAGACGAGAAACACAGAAACGAAGAGCCCGAACCCGCTGAAGAAGTCCCAATACGTGCGATCGAAACCCTGAACGTGGAAGCTGGTGCTGCGCATTGCGCCGACGACGGCGTCCGCGTTCCAGCTGGGATCCACACGGCGGAAGCCGATCGTGTGGCCCAGTGCGAACAGCACGAGAAGTCCCGCGGAAATCCGGTAGAGCAGGGAGGCTTTCATTGACAACCGGGTTGAGGTGAAACGGCGATGGTCAGGCCGTTTGCGAATATCTCGATAGATGGAATGCGCGGAAGCTCAGCGTCCATTACCTGATCGGCCAGGTCCCTCCCACCGCTTTGTAAACCGTGGAAAACAATCGGCGGCAGGCAGCGCGCTAGTA
>JADGQU010000460.1 GCA_017881545.1 Gemmatimonadaceae bacterium | reverse complement strand
TCGGCAGGGGCAGCAGACGCGGGCGTTCGGGTCCGCCGCCTCCGGAAGGCGTTCGCCGCGCGAAAGGATGTCCTTTCAGCGATCGATCTCGACCTGCTTCCGGGAGAGATCGTCGGCCTGATCGGTCCTAACGGCGCAGGGAAGACGACCCTGACCTCGTGCCTTCTTGGCTTCCTGCGCCCCGACGAAGGGGAGATCTCCTTCGATGGTCTCCCCAACACGGATCTGCGCGTGCGGCAGTGCACCGGCTATGTCCCGGAGAGACTAAACCTCGGGAGCCGCATCACCGGTTGGCAGTTTCTTCGATACATGGGACGCCTGGCCCGCATTCCGCGGACGGACATCCGGCGGCGCGGCATGATGATGCTGGAACGGCTCGGGCTGTCCCAGGCGGCGGACGAGCCGCTTGGGCACTATTCACGGGGCATGCTGCAGCGCATTGCGCTCTGCCAGGCCCTGATCCACGAACCGGACTACCTCTTTCTCGATGAGCCCACATCGGGACTCGACCCGAACGGCGTGCTCCTGGTCCGGGATCTGATCCGCGAACAGGCGCGGCGCGGCGCCATGGTCCTCCTCAATTCGCATCAGCTCGCAGAAATCGAGAAGGTCTGCGACCGCGTCATGCTCCTCCGCGGCGGTCTCATCGGCCGTATGGAGACGCTTCGCCACACGGGCCGGACGGTCATGGCAATCCGCCTTTTGCCCGGATCGTTCGACCGAGAATCCGTCGAGCGGATTACGGGAAGCACGCTCGAGGACGACACGATCATCGTCTCGCGTGCCAGCGAAGCTGAGATTGCGGCGATCGTCCGTGAGCTCATCCTGAGCGGCGCGAATATCGTCGAGGTCCGACCGCATACGATGGACCTGGAGAGTATTTTCCGGAGTGGCTCGTGATGTGGCCCGTGATGTGGGTGGTCATCGAGGAAACAGTCCGACGGCACCTCGTACGGCCGGGCTACGTCTTCTTTCTCATCCTGCTTGCGATGGCCGGCATGTTCGCGGCCACATTCAATACCGCGGGTCAGATGTGGCCGTGGCTCGTCACGGTCCTTGCGATCATTACCGGGTCGGCCATCATCGGGCCGGAGCTCTCGACCGGAACACTCCAGTTGATCGTCTCCAGGCCGATTTCGCGGTCCTCGTATCTGTTCTCACGGGTGGCCGGAGTCTTCGCCAGCGTGGGCCTCGCTGCCGTTGTCGGGTTCACCGCGGAATGCGTTCCGCGCTTTCTTCTCGGCCGAACCATGCTGCCATGGCAGCGCCTCACGGAAGTGCTTGCCGGTGCGCTCCTCGTTTCGTTTCTCGCTATTGCGCTTCTGACGCTCCTCGGGAGCCTCACCCGCTCCTACTTCAACGTCGCAATCTACCTCGGTGCACAGGCGGCGCTGTCGGCGACAGAAACGATCGTCGGCCTTCTTCGCGTGAAAGCCGCTGTCAAGGGCGGCCTTCTCGATCGCTATCCCGGGATCGAGCGCGGCCTCGCTGCGTTGGACGACTTTCTGTTCCCCGCGATACCGACGGAACTGCATCGCGGCTGGATCGTTCGCCTTCTGGCGACCGCGATCATCTCGCTCGGGCTGGCGTGCCTGGCATTCGATCGGCGTGAAGTGCCGTACGGGCCGGAGTAGATTGAAGGTTTCGATATCGAAGAACCAATTTCGCGGTGCGCTCTCGGTGCACCGCATTGGCGCATGGAACGGTGACAAACACGCGGCCGTGAGGTTCAGATTGCTGGATCGTCGTCCGCGATTGGCGAAGAACGCACAGCGCGGCCATCGATCAACCAGCGGATCGCCGCGACGAGCACGAGAGCGAGAACTGCACCGGTGAGGTCGGGGGCGAGGTCGGTGAGCCGTGCGTAGTGCCGAACGACGGTCGTTTCTCCGATCTCCCACCCAATGCCAAGGAGCATCGTAGCGAGCAGCGCCCGTTCGAGACGACGGGTCCCGAATGCGACGACTGCCAGGAGGAAGAAAACGGCCCCGCCGACCAGGTGCGGCACCTTGGTCATGGACTGGATGAGATCCTGGCGGTCGAGGCTGAAATCAACGGCGAATGGCTTCCTTCCGTGCGGCGCTCTCTGCGCGATCCAGAGGCTCAGGATGGCGAGGATGACGAACGGCGCGACCCGAATCCGTCGTACCCACGTTCGAGGCGGTTGTGACTCTTCCGAACGAAGCATATGGACAATGACGGATAGGGCACCAGCAGCGAGCAGGACGATGACGAGCCACGCGACAATCATGCTCGAACGAGACTACGCCGCCGGCGTCACAAATCAAATGCCGCGCCCGGACCGCCCCACTTCGCTGCGTTCCGCACCGGCGATTCCTGCATGACGCGGCACGCAGTCCGAGATAACAGAGCAGTGGCTAAACGCGCGACAAGTGGAGCGGCGGCCGCCTCGGCCGCCGAAACCGCTCGGCGTCGAGCCGAGCGGCGCCCTGCAGAAAACAGCAACAACCGATCGAGGGGGAACTTTGTCATCCCTCGCTGACGCTCTGCGCCTCGATTCCAAGGAGCGATCCGGCATCTCAGGGGT
>JADGQU010000459.1 GCA_017881545.1 Gemmatimonadaceae bacterium | reverse complement strand
GATCTGGCAGGACAAGAACGGATTGGTCCATGTGGACATCGCCAGCATCTCGCTCCCTGGTGGCACGCACGGCATCCATTTCCACGGCGTTGGGAAGTGCGAGGCGACGGGCGCGTTTGCGACGGCGGGTGGCCACTACAATCCGATGGCGCTCGAGCACGGACTCAACAACCCGAAGGGACCGCACGCCGGCGACAATCCGAACATCGAGATTCCGTCCAGCGGCATCGGAAGGGTGTCGTTCACCTCGGATCGTGTTTCGTTGACACCCGGAACCCGCTCGCTGTTCGATGCCGATGGCAGCTCACTCGTGATTCACGCTGGCGCCGACGATCAGGTCAGCAACCCGGCGGGCAACAGCGGCGCGCGCATCGCGTGCGGAGTAGTGAAGGCGCTACCCTGATCGCTGAAATCTCTTGACACACCGGGCGGCCCGGGGCACGTTCCGAGTATGACGGGTCGCCCTGATCGAACACCGGAGAGCGTGGGAAACAGCGGAGGCCATGCCAAGCGCTGCGATGAGATCGTCGCCCGCAACGCGAGAGGCATGGCCCACATGAATCTCGCGACGGCGCTGGCAACTGTTTTTTCCGCCGGCGTTTATACCAAGGAGGAGCTGCAGACCGCGGTGTGCACCTTCGTCTCCGAGATGAAAGATGGCGGAGAGACGGGCGAAGGCGTGGTGAGGGCAGCGCAGGCGCTAGTGAACGAAATCGGCGAAGCTTTTCCCGCGTCAGAGCGCACGCAGATTCTGCTCGCCGACATGGTCACCTGGTGCCTCGCGGAGTACTATCGCGAGAGTGCGTGAGGGGGGCGGCCGCGTCCACGCTTCTGCTCGTAGAGAGCAGAATCCGCCTGGGCGAGCAGATCCGCCAGTAGCGTTCCTTCCGCCTTAGATCTCTTGGCGCCCAGACTGAGCGAGAGCTCGTACCCGCGATCGATCTCGCGATTGTGGACGGCCACCCGGTTCTTGATGCGGTCGCAGACGAGCTCGGCGGTCTGATCGGAATCGACGGTCATCAGCGCGACGAATTCGTCGCCCCCAAGACGCGCGATGAGATCGGCTTCGCGGCAGCTCTCGCGCAGCACGCGCGCCGTGTCGATGAGAGCGCGATCGCCCGCCAGATGTCCGTGGGTGTCGTTGATGTGCTTGAGAGAATCGACGTCGATGAAGATCATGAGCACATCGCGCTCCATGCGGGTCGCCAGCTTGAGCGCCTGCTCCGATAGCGTGATGAACGCGCGGCGGTTGGGAAGGCCGGTCAGCTGATCGACCAGGAGCAGCGCCTTGAGCTCGTCTTCCGCGTGCTTCCGGGCGGAGATGTCGTGGTACATGGCGTAGACTCTTCCCGGCTGGTCCCCGACGCCGAAGGGCGTCGCGGCGATCGCGACCCAAATTGTGTGACCGTCCTTGTGACGCCGTAACGCTTCCGCTCGCAGCTTCTCTCCGGCCGCCGCTCGCGCTGTGAGATTTTCGGCTTCCTCGACCATCTCCCCGGGGACGATCAGATCGTTGATGCTCCGGCCGATGGCTTCATCATCGGTGTAGCCGAACATCGTCGTGAACTGGCCGTTGATGCGGATAATCTGGTCGCGCTCGTCGAGGATCGCGATTGCCTCGGGCGCGCTCTCGAAGAGGGCGGCGAAGTAGACGTTCTGGGTTTGAAGCGCCTCGTAGAGACTCTTGCGGTCGGTCACGTCGATTGCGATTCCAACGGTTCCGGAGATTCTTCCGTCGGCCGCCCGGAGGGGCTCGACGCGAGTCTCGAACGATCTGCCGCGCCAGTCTGTCTCGTAGCGAACGAGCTCACCCTGGAGGGCTCGCAGATGCGCCGCGAGCGGAGTAAAGCTCGGGTCTCGCGTCTTCATCACTTCGTAGAGCGTCATGCCCACCTGTTCGCTCGCGCTCGTGCCGATAAGGTGAAGCCCTGCGCCCTGCGAAAACGTGATGTTGAGCTGCGCGTCGGTGGACCAGAGGTTAACCGGCACCGACTCCAGCATGAAGCGGAGGCGGCGCTCTGTGTCGAGCCCGTTGTGGCGAACTGGTGGCGCTGTTTCAGCCGGCCGGGAGCTGAATCCCCCAAGCAGGCGTTTCAGGAAGGAACCGAGTGGTTTCAGGGGCGGGATCACCGGGGAACGAGGGTCAACTTGCCTCCCATTCTCTCACCGATATCGTCCGGACGCAATGATTTCCGTGCGAGTCGGCGCCTCCGGCAGTGGGTGATCAGCGGCTGTTAGCTCGGTAGGAGACCCTCCAGACAGTGCCGCCGGTGTCGTCGGTGATGAAGATCGAGCCATCCGGAGCCTGCGCGAGACCGGTTGGCCGGCGGGCCGACTGCGCCCGTCCCGGACCTGGATTGGGGTTGAATCCATCGGCAAATGTGGTGAAAGACCCCAGAGGCCGGTTGAATCGGAATGGCGCGAACACGACGCGGTATCCGGCCTGTGGCAGCGGGGCGCGGTTCCACGAGCCGTGAAACGCGATGAAGGCCCCGCCGCGGTACTGACTGGGGAACTGACTGCCGGTGTAGAAGAGCAATCCGTCGGGA
>JADGQU010000458.1 GCA_017881545.1 Gemmatimonadaceae bacterium | reverse complement strand
AATGCCCCGGCCATTCCGCAAATCGTAAAAATAAAATTGACGCCCGGCACGAATGCGCCCATCCGCCTTGGCGCTGTCAGTCTGGGTGCCACGCCCGTCCCGCTCTGGACGGCTTCCATTCCCTGTGACGTCAGCAATTGCTCGCGTTCAGCGCGCATCGCCGCTTCACGCTCGACCCGACGCGCCCGGTCAGCAATGTCTTCCTTGTGCGAAATACTTCCTAGCTCTTGAGCCCGCACGCGAATCGCACCGACCAGTTGTTCGAAGCCGTAATCTTCGAAGCTGAGACGGACGCGTGTTTCTGGCAGCCACGGAGGGAGCGCACTGTTGGCATCAAGCGTTGCGAAAAGTAACCAGCTCCAACCTTCTCTCAGGAAGCGATCCTGAATTGCTTGCTCTTCCACACGAGTCCACGGCGTCTTACCCCACCCGTCGCGGTATAAGACGACGACAAGGCGCGAGTCACTCCGGAATGTACGTCGAAAAACCTCAAGGCCGTCAGTGCCCGCCAGCTTTTCTTGGCGCTTTGAATACACGAATACGCGAAAGTTTTCCGCGAGCCGATTGAATAGTTGCAGGGCAAGAGGCTCATCTCGGTGCAGGAATGAGATAGCGACGTCGTACTCAGGCTCACTTCGAACGCTTGGCGAGGGATTGCTCACGTGGTCTCCTCCCCGGAGGGGCTGATCAATAGTATCGTTTGGGGCACCAGTCCGTCATCAAGAGTGATTTCGCTGAGACGGACCTCGCGGAGTTCGAGTTCTCCTTCCCTCACCAGAAGCGAACAACTTCCCTTGACGATGACATCTGTGGATCGGTTTTCGCCGGTCGGATCCCCTACCACCTCAGAGGCCAAAAACCGAGCGTGGAAACCTACGGCGAGTACATTAACCTCAGCTGTAGGCAGCGCGTTCAGCCGTGTGTCAAGTGTCGATCTGATGGTTAGTCCGCGCTCTTCGGATACTGTTTCGACATCGGGCTGGATGGTCGCGGTGATTCGCCTTGCAACTTCACCGTAGTTTGGTACTGTTGACGTTTCCTGCACAGCTACCAGAAGTGTTTCCAAATCTGAGTACGTCACCAAGTCGAAATCTCCCGAAATATCGGCGAGAAGCCGATCAGGTAATCCCTGAGCGTAAATCTGATTTGCGTAGAAGGCCTTGTCGGCGGTGACGAGCCGAACGGCGAAGCGGGTACAGAGCGTGAGGGCCGCTTCCCAGATTGCGGAGTCTTTGAACTGCTGATTATTTGCACTGTTCGGGGGCGACTGATCCAGCACTCGATCGAGCGCCCCACGGGCGTGCTCTAGAGTAAACGGTACTCTTTCGATATACGGCTCGAGTTCCGCCAAGCGTCCAGCGACATGTTGCTCGATCTCAGCATCAGACGGCGTATTAATAGGCGTAGCGAACCCGAAAAGCCGCAGGCGACGATACGAATCACGTATGCGTCCACTCGACTCGCGACCAAGCCGAAGCGCGTTTCGATGAATCTCGCGTTCGAGAACCTCCGGCAGGCCAAGTCTGACCCCCATTGAGCCGCAGTAGTAGGCGAGCGCGAAGCCCAACGAATCCGAGAGTAAGCCCGTTTTGATCCATACATTTGCGTCGGGCAGAATGCAGATTTGCCGGAACTCCATCGGGACATTGTAGCGCTGCGAACTCATGTTTTAGCAGCCATGTTGCGTAGGCGATCTACTTCGACCAGATATTCCGATCGCCGTCGGGGCTGGTCGATCGCGGCGGGGCGACAGCACAGCAGCCGGTGGAGGATAGGGTTGAAACTGTCCTCGGGAGGCTGGAAACGAAGCTCGCGAGAGTCCAACAAAGCTCGCGAAATGAAAACGAAGCGTGCGAAGCTCGAAAATGAAGGTCGGGAGCCTCAAGCGCACAACTCAAAAACCGCCATCTACGTTCCGTTGAATCGTGTTCGTGTCCCCAGCTTGTTTGACGTTGTCGACCGTCGTCGCCTTGCGCACCTCGTCGATCACCTGCGCAACCACTTCCTCTGCCGCACCGAGCTGTTTCGCCCGATCCTTGCGGAAGCTCCACTCGATCTGGCCGTTGGCGAGGCTCTTGGCGCCGATGCCGATGCGGAGCGGGAAACCAATCAGGTCAGCGTCCTTGAACTTTACGCCCGGTCGTTCGTCGCGATCATCGAGGAGTGCGTCGATGCCGGCGTCGCGCAACTGCCGGTAGATGTCGGCGGCGGTTGTGCGGACGATCTCTTCCTTCCCGATCTGCGTCACGACGACCTCGAACGGCGCGATCGGCATCGGCCAGATGATGCCGTCGTCGTCATGGCTCTGCTCGATGGCGGCGGCGACGGTACGTCCGATGCCGAGGCCGTAGCAGCCCATGATCATCGGCTGGCGGGAGCCTTTCTCATCGAGGAACGTGCAATTCATCGGCTCGGAGTACTTCGTTCCGAGCTTGAAGACGTGGCCGACTTCGATGCCGCGGTGGATTTGCAGATTTGTAGCGCAGCGCGGGCAGGGGTCACCCGCGAAGACGGTGGTGAAATCGCCATACTCCGGCTCCGGAAAATCGCGG
>JADGQU010000457.1 GCA_017881545.1 Gemmatimonadaceae bacterium | reverse complement strand
CGGGCCGGCGATGGCGACGACGACGAAAAGTGCGCTCAGCCCTCGTTTCCATCCGTTCCGTATGGTTGCTCGACCGGCACAGGTCGTGCTCTATGTCTCGAGAAGGGAGGGATCAGGACTATGGAAACACTCCTCATAATCGTCGTATTGCTCTTCCTCTTCGGAGGCGGCGGCTATTACTGGAACAGCAGGCGCGGGTAAAGACGGAGGCCCGCCCGAGGGTTCGCACGCCGTTGCAGAAAGGAACACTCATGAAGAAGCAGGAAGTTCACGGAAAAGTGAAGAAGGTCAAGGGAAAGGCTAAAGAGACCGTCGGGATCCTCACCGGCGACAAGAAGATGGAACACGAGGGTTCTCTTCAGCGCGCCGAAGGCGCGGTCCAGGAGGGGCTCGGCAAGGCCGGCCGGAAGATCGGCGAGGCCGTGACGAATCTCGGCAACGCCATCAAAAGGTAGCGTACGAAAGATTCAGGGCGATATCGCCCTTGCGCCAATCAACTAGGGAGGCACTTATGACCGTCACACTAGATAAAGAAACGAAAAAGATCGAGCGCGCCGCTGGGGCGAATCCTGACCCGATTACAGGCGAGCCGGGCTCTCATCCCGTCGGTACCGGAGTTGGTTCGGCAGGAGGCGCGGCGGCTGGAGCCGCGGTCGGGGCTGCGGTAGGCGGTCCGATTGGTGCGGTCGTGGGAGGAGTGGCCGGCGCGGTCATCGGCGCGGGTGCAGGTCATGCTGCTGGCGAAGCCGCCAATCCAACTGTCGAGAGAGAGTATTGGGAGAGGACCTACAAGACTCGTCCCTATTACAAGTCGGGTCGGACGTTTGACTATTACGAGCCTGCGTATCGGTACGGGTGGGAAAACGCGACGAAGCCGGAGTTCGCGACGAAAAGCTTTGATGAAACCGAGTCCGTGCTTCATCAGCGATGGACTGCCGAGCCCGGCTCGGCTACTCGCCCGTCTTGGGTCGATTCCAAAGAAGCAGCTCGAGACGCCTGGGATCGCGTACACCCTAGAGGCCGCAAGGCGTAATACCTGCAAGGAAGAGTAAGGAAATGTTCCTCGTTCTCGCCATCATTCTTGCGGCTGCGTGGCTCTTCGGATTCCTAATGTTTCACGCCGCCGGGTTTGCGATCCACCTTCTCTTGATCGTTGCGATCATCTCGGTAATCGTTCATTTCGTGAAGGGTGGAAGCACCCGGAGTGTCTAGGCAACCACCCGGCTAGCTGGCGACTAAAGCTAACCTGGGTTTAGATGCCCGGGCTGAGATGAAAGCTCGGGCATTCCCTCTCGGGGACCCGCGCCGCCATGAGCGCGATTCCGTATCCTCCTATCATCAAGCTCCGCGGTGAGCGAGGCAAGTTCGCTGCTGCTCGAGTGAGCAGCAGCCCTACACGGGGACAACGATAGGAAGTTTGATTCGCGCCCGCAAGGAGGGCGAAGCTTCCGATGGGGCGCTGAATGGCTGTATGCCAGCAGGGATATGCTTGGCCTTCTGGCAAGTGGATGCCTTTAGCAAAACACAAAGGAGCGTCATGAAAAGCCGCGCAGCGATTGGAAATCATCCCGTTCATCCGGCGCTGGTCACTCTACCGATCGGCGCCTTTTTTCTTGTGCTGGTCGGCGATATCGCCCACGCCCGCACCGACACCGACTTCTGGTATGCGTTCTCATCCATTTGTCTGGGCGCAGGAATCGTGACGGCTCTCGTCGCAGCGATCGCGGGCTTCGTCGACTACTTCGGATGAGCGTCGCCGGTTTCCGAACGGCCAGGATTCACATGTTTCTCAATCTGACGGGTGTAGTCCTCTACACGATCAACTGGTTTCTGCGACGTGGGAACGGCGCCCTTCACACGCCGCGCTGGGGCCTCGTCTTCGGGCTCGAGGTCGTGACGTTCATTGCGCTCGGTATCTCCGGTTGGCTCGGCGGGCGAATCGCCTTCGAGCACAAAGTTGGAGTCGTCGAGAACGCGGACCCGGAGGCGACAGAGATCGGCCGTCGAGAGAGATCCGGCTGAGGTGAAGAGAGGCATTTTCCGGCAGCGGAGCCCTCGTTCAGCGATCGAGTCTTCGCGCGACCACTACGAGCCGCGTTGCGCCCATTCGGAAAGGACGCCGGTCGAAATCTCCCCAGAGGTTTTCAATGGACAGCCCGCAGGAGGCGAAGAACGCGCGAATTGTTGCCGGTTCCCAGGCGCGCGCGATGAAGGACGCTTCGAGCTCGCTCTCTCTCCCCGTGAAGGACCGATCGCGATAGTGGTAGCGGGCGCGCCAGAGGTGCCCTGAGCCCACGGGCTGCCATCTTTCAGTGATCGAGAGCACTCCATGCGCATGCTGGACCCGGTGCGACGAGGGCTCGAAGACGTCGCGAACCCGATAGAGACCCTCGAGCACGAAGAGCCCCCGATCGGACAACTGGCATGCCACGGCGCGCAGGGCCCGCCGGCGGTCGGCCGCTGTCGTCAGGTGGCAGAAAGGATCGCTCGAAGCGACGATCAGGTCGAACCGGCCGGCGACGGCAGTCCTTCGCATGTCGGCGACGACGAAATGA
>JADGQU010000137.1 GCA_017881545.1 Gemmatimonadaceae bacterium | reverse complement strand
TCCGCGCTTGAGCCTCCCTCGCGAGCAAACTAGCTTTCAGTTGTACCCGCAGTTCTCTCCTCGAACGAACATGCCCACATACGAGTTTCGTTGCCCTTCAGGGCACGAGTTCGAAAAATTCTATCGCTCCATCAGTGGCGCGCCGAGCGAAGTCGCGTGCCCGACGTGCGGCAAGAAAGCTGAGCGGCAGATTTCGGCCGGCGGCGGACTCGTCTTCAAGGGCTCGGGCTTCTACATCACGGACTACGGGAAGGACGGCAAGAAGGCGCAGACCGCTCCAGCGAAGTCTGGGGAAGGGGCTGCGGCTCGTGGCGGCAGCGCGTCGGAATCATCGCGCGGGAGCGGGACGGAGTCCTCGAGCGGGAGCGGTGGGTCGGAGTCCGCGGGTGCCAACAGCGAATCGAAGCCCGGCGCCGATGCAAAGCCGTCGGCTGATTCAAAATCGGGCGGAGACTCAAAATCGGCCGCCTCCTCAACGCCTGCGGCCCCTTCAAAGTCCGCCGCGAAAGGGTCGTCTCGGAGAGCGAAAAGCAGCGAATGAGTGCTGCTGATCAAATCCGCACCGAGCTGATTCGCGCGGCGCGCAGCCTCGGCGCTCCAGAGGACGTGGATCCGCTGCTCGAGCGCCCCCGGGAATCTTCGCACGGCGACTGGGCAACGAACCTCGCGATGGTTCTGGCCAAGCCCCTCAAGGCTCGGCCGCGCGACATCGCCGAGCGTCTGCGCGACGCCATGAGTCTGGAGAGAGCCGGAGTGTCGAAGATCGACATCGCCGGGCCGGGCTTCATGAATTTCTGGATCGATGCCGGCCGCATCGCCTCCGGACTGCGCGACATCATTGCCGCAAACGAGAGTTACGGCTCCAGCAAAGTCGGAACCGGCCGCGTGGTGAATGTCGAATTCGTCTCGGCCAATCCGACCGGGCCCTTACACGTCGGTCACGGACGCCAGGCCGCGCTCGGCGACGCGATCTCGACGCTGCTCGAGGTCACCGGCTGGAAGGTCACCCGCGAGTACTACTACAACGACGCCGGCGTTCAAATCGACAATCTGGCGGCGAGCGTCGAGGCAAGACTGGATGAGCTCCGCGGCAAGCCGATCGAAATTCCGGAGGGCGGCTATCACGGCGAGTACATCCGCGAGCTGGCCGAGCGATACGAAGCGAACCCGGAGGGGCTCTCGGTACGCGAGTTCGCGGTGCGGGAGCTGCGAAAGGAGCAGGATCTCGATCTTCAGGCGTTCGGAGTGCGCTTCGACAATTACTTTCTCGAGTCTTCGCTTTACACCGAAGGGATGGTCGACGACACCGTGCGGCTGCTCGTCGCGTCGGGAAAGACGTACGAGCACGAAGGCGCGCTCTGGCTCCGCACCACCGAGTTCGGCGACGACAAGGATCGCGTGATGCGGAAGAGCGACGGGACTTTCACGTATTTCCTCCCGGACGTCGCGTACCACGTCACCAAATGGAAGCGCGGGTTCCGTCGAGCGATCGACGTGCAGGGCGCCGATCACCACAGCACCGTGACACGTGTTCGCGCGGGCCTCCAGGCGCTCGGCATGGGCGTGAGCGAGAAATACCCCGAGTACGTGCTGCATCAGATGGTGACCGTGATGAAGCACGGGGAAGAGGTGAAGATCTCCAAGCGCGCGGGCAGCTACGTCACGGTCCGGGATCTCGTCAACGAGGTGGGCCGCGATGCTGTCCGCTACTTCTTCCTCATGCGGAAGAGCGACTCGCAGCTGATCTTCAACGTGGATCTCGCCGCTTCGCAGTCGGAAGACAACCCGGTCTACTACATCCAAATGGCGCACGCGCGGATGTTCGGCATCTTCCGCGTCGGTGAAATCGATCCGCAGACGGTTACGGCCGAGAGCGTGAACTTCGACGTGCTGACGGAGCCCGAGGAACAGGAGCTGATCAAGGCACTCCTCGACTTCCCGGCGCTCTTAGAGTCAGCAGCGGAGACGCTGGAACCGCAGCGCGTCGCGACCTATCTGCTGGAGACGGCACGGCTCGCGCATCTGTGGTATCACAAGCATCACGTTCTGGAGCAAGCGGAGGATGTAACCCGCGCGCGCCTCGCTCTGGCGAGGGGTGCCCAGATAGTACTGCGCAACGGGCTTCGCGTTCTTGGCATCACGGCGCCGGAGAGAATGTAGTTGCCGCGCGCGCAAGCTCGGTTACCATTAGCAGCCTGACCATTTCTCAAACGATATAGAAAAAATGTCGGTCCTCGTTGTTGGCTCGGTCGCGCTGGACTCGGTCGAGACGCCGTTCGGGAAGGCGGAAGATGTCCTCGGCGGATCGGCGAATTTCTTCGCCGCATCGGCGAGCCATCTCACCAAGGTGAGCGTAGTCGGCGTCGTTGGCTCCGACTACCCCATTGAGAAGCTTGATCCCCTCAAGAAGCGCGGCGTCGATTTCAGCGGCCTCGAGCGCGCCGAGGGGCAGTCTTTTCGCTGGCGGGGTCGCTATCGGCACGATCTCAATTCGGCGGAGACCCTCGAGACGCACCTGGGCGTGTTCTCCCACTTCAGCCCCAAGATTCCGGAGAAGCTCCGGTCGTCGCCGTACGTCTTCCTCGCTAACATCGACCCGCGGCTCCAGCTCGACGTCTTGAGTCAGGTCGAGAAGCCCAAGCTCGTCGCGTGTGACACGATGAACTTCTGGATCCAGAGCCGCCGAGCCGACGTTCTGAAGCTTCTGGGACACGTTGATCTCATGACGCTCAATGACGCGGAAGCGCGCCAGCTGACGGAGAAGGCGAACCTCGTTCAGGCGGCCCAGTGGATCATGGCCCGCGGTCCACGGCACGTCATCATCAAGAAGGGCGAGCACGGCGCATTCATGTTCACCGAAAAGTCGATCTTCTTCGCGCCCGCGTTTCCGCTGGAAAACGTGTTCGATCCTACGGGTGCCGGCGATGCGTTCGCCGGAGGATTCATCGGCTACCTCGCCTCGACCGGCGATCTGAGCGAGGCCAACATGCGGCGCGCTGTCATCTACGGGTCAGTGATGGGCTCGTTCGCCGTCGAGAAGTTCTCGATCGAGCGGCTCATGACGGTGACCCGCGCCGAGATCGATCAGCGGATGCGCGAAATGCGACGGCTCGTGGCCTTCGAGGAGGAGCTGCCCGCGTGAGCGATGACGCGCTTCGCTACGGAAGCGCCGGAGTCGACATCGATGCTTCGAACGCGGCCAAGGATCGAATCAGGAAGCTCGTCGAATCCACGTTCACCAAGGGTGTCGTAGGGGGTTTCGGTGGCTTCGGCGGAATGTTCAGGATCCCCCCGGGTCTCGCAAAGCCTGTCCTCGTGTCGAGCGCCGACGGCGTCGGCACCAAAATCAAAGTCGCCATCGAGGCCGGCCGTCATGACACGATAGGTCGCGACCTCGTCAACCATTGCGTCAACGACATCCTCGTTCAGGGCGCGCTGCCGGCCTTTTTTCTCGACTACGTCGCATTCGGAAAACTCGACCCCGCGGTCGTGGAAGCCGTTGTGTCAGGGGTCGCCGCGGGCTGCCGGGATAACGGTTGTGCGCTAATAGGGGGGGAAACCGCCGAAATGCCCGGTTTGTACACGCCCCCGGATTACGACTTGGCGGGGTTCATCGTCGGTTATGTGGAAGAATATCGGATTCTTGGGCCGCACCGTGTGCGGCCTGATGATGTCCTGATCGGTCTTCCGAGCTCGGGATTGCACACAAACGGATACTCGCTCGCGCGGAAGATCGTGGCCGAGCGACTGAAGCTGAGATTGACCGATCCGTTTCCCGGTGGTGGCGGGGCTGTCGCGGATGTGCTTCTGGCCGAACACCGGTCGTATTTGCCGGCGCTGCGGCCGGTGCTCGATCGGGTCCATGCGATGGCGCACATCACCGGCGGAGGATTGCTGGAGAATCTCGATCGCGCGCTGCCGCGAGAGCTGGATGCGGCAATAGACGTTTCGAGCTGGAAGACCCCGAACGTCTTCAGGGTTTTGATGGACGCGGGGTCGGTAGAACCCGCGGAGATGTACCGAACGTTCAACATGGGTGTAGGAATGGTCGTCATCTGCGCGCCGTCCGATCTAAAGGCAGTGTTGTCGGCGGCATCCGCGGCTGGGGTTGCGGGCTGGAAAATCGGCTCGCTCAAGCCCGGCTCCGGGGCAGTCATACTTTCTTGAGGAACTTATAATGAAAGGTCGTTTGTTCATTTCGCTCGCAGCAATGGCGCTCGCGGCTACATCGGCGAGTGCTCAGGGTATCGATACCCAGAGCTGCCCGCCGGGCACAGTCAGTGGTCTGGGAGTTCCGGATCAGGCCCGCGCTTCGCAGGACGCATGTCAGAAGGCGATCGATCTCTTCAAGTACCTGGCGCCGCAGCTAGGCACGAGCATCGCGGGCGGTAACGCGACACTAGGCCAGGCGGGAAGTCTGGGTGGCCTCGGCCACTTTTCTCTGGGTCTCAGAGTCAACGCTGTTCAGGGGAGCCTTCCACAGATTCAGAACATCACGCCATCCGTGACCGGCGCAAAAAATACTCCTCCTATCGATACCAAAACTCAGCTCTTTCCGATGCCGACCGCCGATCTCGCGATCGGAATCTTCAAGGGCCTGCCGCTCGCCATCACCAACGTCGGCGGGGTAGACCTCATCGTCAGTGCGTCGTACGTGCCCGAGTTCAATAGCAGCGGAGTGAGTGTCAAGGTGCCCAATGGCTCGCTCAAGCTTGGCTATGGCGCGCGCATCGGAATCCTGCAGGAATCGCTGCTCGTCCCGGGCGTCTCGGTGAGCTATATCCGCCGCGATCTGCCGACAGTTAACATCTCGGCAAACAGCGGAAATGACTCGCTGTACGTCAACAACCTTGCTCTGAAAACAACTGCCTTGCGCCTTGTCGCTAGCAAAGGCTTCCTGTTGTTCGGCCTTGCTGCTGGTATCGGTCAGGACAAGTACGAGTCATCCACGGAAATTGGTGCGCACCTTGCCGCGCGAGCGGTCCCGCCTATCGCAGCGTTCAACACTGCTCCAGTTTCGCTCTCCCAGAGCATCACCCGCACGAATATGTTTGCGGATCTGTCGATAAACCTTCTGATTTTGAAGCTGACCGGCGAAATTGGACAAGTATCCGGCGGCACCATCAACACCTACAATACCTTCAGTGGCAAGCAAGCAGCCGATTCCAGAGTCTACGGATCGGTCGGAGCTCGATTCGGGTTCTAACGACGAGCGCGACGCAGAGTACATGCGTCGCGCGCTCGTCCTCGCCCAGCAAGGGTGGGGTCAAACAGCGCCGAACCCTATGGTCGGCGCTGTTGTCGTTCGCGACGGCGTCGTCGTCGGCGAAGGCTACCACGCGCGCTACGGCGACGCCCACGCCGAAATAGTCGCGCTCAAGGCGGCGGGCGAGCGGGCACTGGGCTCGACCATGTACGTCACGCTCGAGCCGTGCAATCACTTCGGAAAGCAGCCGCCCTGCACGGAGGCGATTCTCGCGGCTCGCATGAAACGGGTGGTGATTGCGGCCGCCGATCCGACGGCGCTTGCCGGTGGCGGGGCGCGCCACCTCGCCGACTACGGCGTTCAGGTCGACTTTTCGGTCGAAGAGGTCGCGGCGCTGGAGCTCAATGCTCCATTCTTTTTTGCCGCTACCAATCCGTCGCGCCCGTGGGTCACGCTCAAGCTGGCGCTGTCGAGCGACGGCAGGATGAACGATCCCGCTGGAACGCGGCGTTGGATCAGCAATGAGCTGTCCCGCACCGAAGTCCAGCGGCTCCGCGCGAACGTCGATGCCATCGCGGTCGGACTCGGCACCGTGCGCGCGGACAATCCGCGGCTCACCGCGCGCGGGGCGATCCGCCCGCGAGTGCAACCGCTCCGCGTCGTGTTCGACCGGAACGCCGAGACTCCGCTCGAATCCGTGCTCGTCCGCACCGCGAAGGAGACTCCGACGGTGGTGTTCGCGCATCATCCTCCAGTTGCCAACATGGCGGGACTGCACAATGCCGGGGTCGACGTCTTCGAGGCCGAAGACCTTCCGGCAGCCCTGGAGGCCCTCCACGGATTCGAGGTGCAGCATCTGCTGGTCGAGGGCGGCGCCCGCGTGGCGCGGGAGTTCCTGCGGCAGAAGCTGGTGGACCGACTGATTATCTTTCAGTCTCCAATCACTCTTGGTACCGGCGGCTTAAGTCCATTCGAAGAGCTGACGGGTGACTTTCGGGAGACGCTCGCCAGGGTCCCCATCGTCTGGCGCGCCGAGTTTGGCGAGGACGTGATGTCGGTGTACGCGATGAGTGAGGGTTGAATGTTCACCGGATTGATCGAGCAGGTCGGCGAAGTTGAGAGCGTGCGGCAGACTGAGGCCGGACGCGAGCTTCGCATTCGTGCTCCGTTCACCGACCTGGAGAGTGGCGAGAGCATCGCCATAAACGGCGCCTGTCTCACCGTTCGTGAATTCGGCCCCGGCTGGTTTGACGCTGCGGCGGTGGTGACCACGCTCGGGCGCACCGCGATTGGCGACTGGAAGAAAGGAACGCGCGTC
>JADGQU010000136.1 GCA_017881545.1 Gemmatimonadaceae bacterium | reverse complement strand
TGGCGCTATCGTCTAGGGGACTAGGACGGGGCCCTCTCAAGGCCCAAACACGGGTTCGAATCCCGTTAGCGCTATTGATGGATTGAGGATGCCTGGTGCATCGGATTGGCCTCATCGTCTATCGGTTAGGACGGCACCCTTTCACGGTGCAGAGAGGGGTTCGATTCCCCTTGGGGCTATTCGGCGGGCTGACTGACAATCAGCCCGGTTGCGAGGAAGGTGCGTGGTGAGGAAGGGGTTTTCGACCCTGACTTCAGTAGTTGGGGCCGTAGCTCAGCTTGGTTAGAGCACTCGACTGTCACTCGAGAGGTCGCGGGTTCGAGCCCCGTCGGCCCCGTAGTTTGTTTGGAAGTTGGTTGGAGAAAGTGGCTCGCGGATTTTGCCGCGGGTGAAGTGATGTTGCCCTGGTGGTGAAACTGGTAGACACGCCATCTTGAGGGGGTGGTGCCGTAAGGCATAGCGGTTCGAGTCCGCTCCAGGGCATTCGCAGAACTTGCCACAGTAGCTCAGGGGTAGAGCACCCGATTCGTAATCGGGCGGTCGTGAGTTCAAATCTCACCTGTGGCTCTCAGGCAAGGAAATAAAAATTGAAAATGGACGGCGCTCGCGGCGCCGTTTTTTTCTTCCCTCTTCTTCGGATTCGCATGAACGGCTAGGTTATTGGCGCGACCACCCGTAGCTCACATTGCGGGCGTCACGATTACGCGGGCGTAATTCAGTTGGTAGAATGCCAGCTTCCCAAGCTGGACGTCGCCGGTTCGAGTCCGGTCGCCCGCTCTCGCTAAACAATTGCAATATCGGCACTTACACAACGATAGCTGGTGCGGCCAACGACGGTACCATGTACCGGAGCCGGTGGTCGTGATGCCGCAGCAGTAACCCCGCCGCGGCTGAGCGATAATCTGAGCGCGTTAGTGAACGAATAATCAGCCATGCACATATGTGCACTACTGCGATCCGAAGTCCTCGCTGATCAAGGCACTAACAAGTAGAAAGCTCTCCCATTCAACACCCGAGCGAATCGACGATGCGTCTCTCAACTGCCGTCCTGGTGTTCTTCGCGAGCACTGCCGCGACCGCGTCCGAAAGCGCGGCGCAGTTTCCGCAGCAACAACCCCAGCGTGTCACAGGGCCATGGTCCGACTCGACGCTCAGTCCGGACCGGCGAGCGGAGTTGCTGCTCGCGCAGATGACGCTCGACGAAAAGATCGCGCTGGTGCATGGAAGCGGCATGCGGTCGGGCGGCGGATCGAATGGTGGTGCCGGATATGTCCCGGGTATTCCTCGACTTGGCATTCCCGCGTTGCAGATGGCGGACGCCGTCGTCGGCGTGACCCGCGGTGCGCAGATGGGCCGGTATTCGACACCGTTTCCGTCGCAGCTCGCAATCTCGTCGACCTGGGACGTGCGCGGCGCGTGCGAGATCGGCACGACGATCGGCGACGAGTTGTTCGATCAGGGATACACGATGTCGCTCGCCGGCGGTGTGAACATCACACGCGAGCCGCGCAACGGACGCAACTTCGAGTACAAGGGCGAGGATCCGATACTCGCCGGCAAGCTCGTCGCGAGCGAGATGCGCTGCCTGCAAGCGCGCGGGATTCTCGGCGACATCAAGCACTTCGCGGCGAACGATCAGGAGACTGGACGCAACATCGGCAACGTCATTCTCGATGAGCGAAGCCTGCGCGAAACGGACTTGCTGCCGTTCGAGATCGCCCTTCGGGAGACGGATATCTCGGCTGTGATGTGCTCATACAACAAAGTGAATACCGATTGGGCGTGCGAGAACTCATACCTGATGAACGAATTCCTCAAGAAGGCCGTCGGGTTCAAGGGATTCGTGATTTCTGACTGGGGCGGCACGCATTCCACCATGAAAGCCGCACTTGCCGGATTGGACATGGAGGAGCCGGGCGGTGGCTACTTTGGCGACTCGCTCAAGGCAGCCGTTCAGCGCGGTGACGTCCCGGCGGCGCGCCTGGACGACATGGTCAAGCGCATTCTTCGCTCTCAATTCGCGGTGGGACAGTTCGACCGCCAGCGTGCGCGAACCGTGCCGAACGTGTTCGCGGGCCTCGAGGTCGCGCAACGCGCGGCCGAGCGCGGTGCGGTGCTGCTCAAGAACGCAAATCATCGGCTTCCGATCTCCGCGGCACGCGTTCGTTCGATAGCGATCATCGGATCGCACGCGGACGTTGGCGTGCTCTCGGGTGGTGGCTCATCGCAGGTCGATGCCCCGGGCGGCAATCCGGTCGCGGCGGCGGCTGTAACGAACGCGCCAGCGGGCGGCGGCTTCGGCCGTGTTCCTACCTGGTATCCGTCGTCGCCGCTAAGAGCGATTCAGGCGAAGGCGCCGCGTGCGAAGGTGACATTCGATGCCGGCACGGACCCGTCTGCGGCCGCTGCGGCTGCTCGCGCCGCCGAGGTCGCGATCGTCTTCGTGAATCAGCACACGAGTGAAGGGCGTGACGTGACGAGTCTGACGCTGCCCGATAACCAGGACGCAGTCGTTGCTGCGGTCGCGGCCGCGAATCCACGTACGATCGTCGTGCTGGAAAGCGGTGGCGCCGTGACGATGCCGTGGATCGATCGCGTCAGCGCGGTCCTCGCCGCGTGGTACCCCGGCATTCGCGGCGGTGAAGCGATTGCAAATCTCCTCTTCGGCGATGTCAACCCGTCGGGCAAGCTCGTGCTGACGTTCCCGAAGAGTCAGACCGATCTTCCGCACGCGAGTGTATTTGGACCGGCGGCCGCCGTGGCCTCGGGAGGCGGGTCGCCGGCGACGCAGGCCGGTGGTGTGGCTGGGGGCAGGGGCGGTGGGCGCGGTGCCACGCCGCCATTCGACATCCCCTATACTGAAGGCCTCAAGGTCGGCTACAAGTGGTATGATGCCGAGGGCAAGACGCCGCTCTTCGCGTTTGGCCATGGGTTGTCGTATACGACGTACGCGTATTCGGGTCTACACGTCGAGCCCGGTACATCGCAGTCGGCGGCGGCCGCGGTGTCGTTTACGGTGAAGAACACCGGGACGCGGGCGGGACGCGAAATCGCGCAGGTGTATGCGTCGCTGCCTGCTTCGACCGGAGAGCCGCCAAAGCGCTTGATCGCCTGGGATGTGATCGACCTTGACGCCGGCGAGTCGAAGACTGTTCGCTTGGCCGTCGATCCCCTGTTCTTGTCGGTTTTCGACACGAGTACACACGCGTGGCGCTTGCCGGTGGGCCAATACACGATTCGCGTCGGCGGATCGTCGGCAACGCTGCCGCTCTCCTCGACGATCGCACTTCAGCGGTAGTTGAGAGATCTCTAATGCCCACCACGCCCGCCAGACGACGCGCTCTCGCTCTGCTCGACGGGCTTCATCGGCGCTGGAAGCGAAATGCCTCCAGCGCCGATACACATCATCTCCCCGCGCGGAGGGAGACGACGACAGTGCGAGGTTGCCCCGGAGATACGATTTCGCCGGCGACCACCTCGGGATAGGCGCGATCGAAGAGGTTTCGTACTCCGAAATTTGCTGTGATCGCGCGGTGTGTCCAAACCAGACTCAGGTGCGCGAGCCCATAGCCACCCAATACGACGCCTGGCTGATCGAACGGCGAATAACCCCCAACCCAATTCCCACTGAAGCGAACCCGCCAGGGAGCCGCAGGCATCGTTAGTTCGAGCGCTGCAATGCCCAGGTATCTGGCTGTATTGTAAACTCGGAGTCCGTTGAGCACTGCTGGCGGCTCTCCCCCTTCGCTCGGACCGGAGACGATGCTCCGATAGCGCGCGTCGTTGAAGGTCCAATCTCCTGAGAGGATGGCCATTTCGCGAATCGCGCTGGTTCGCCAATCCAGCTCGACGCCCTGCCGCCTGCTCGCGCCGCCGCTCGTGGATTCGAGCGTCACCGGGTTGAATGTCTGCTCGTCGCTCACATCCATCCGGAAGAGCGCAGCGGACGCGCGCGATCCTCTGTAGTCCAGTTTCACTCCGGTTTCATATGCCCATGCGGTGATGGGTGTCAGAGTAGGGTCACCAATGACCCCGTCCGTCGAGCGAAAACCGCGAGACACATTTCCGTAGATCCCTACAGTCGGCGCGATATGCAGCAGCGCTCCGAGCTTCGGCGAGAAGACTCCGTGACTGGCGCTCGCCTCGGCTTCGCCGTCCGGCGTGGAGCGCGTGGCGAGAAAATCATATCTCGCTCCAATATCCAGACGCAGGCGGTCTGTCACGTTGAAGAACGATTGGACGAATGGCGCGGCGAGAATCTGACGTCCGGTCACCAGCTCCGCCACGGAGTCACGCGCGCGCGCGGTGGTGAAATAATTCTGATAGTGCGAGCGGTCCCAGCGCGTTTCACCGCCGAGTGTGATGTCGCCCTGCGCGAGCGCCCACGTGACCGCGCTCGTGGCGCCGAAGCCGAGGCGTGAATCTTCTTCTTCAGTCTGGCTGCCGGAGCCTTCGAAGCGACCGCCGGCCGGAGGAATGGTGAGAAAAAGCTGCCATCGGCCCTGTGTGGAGTAAGCGGTCGTCCGCCAGAACATGTTTCCGGAGAGAACCCGGAGGCTCACGCGCTCCTGCGCGCGCCGTTTGTAACCTCCATCGGTCGGGTTCGATACAATGTCGTACTCGCGCGCCGCGAATTCGTCCTGGCTGAGAAAACCCGGAGACTTCCAGTTGCCGCCGTAGAGTTCCGCCCCTCCGTCGAGCGTAACGCCCGGAGCAAGATCGCGCACGATGCGCGCGTGTCCCTGTCCCACCTCGAATCGCGCATTGGGGCGAAAGCCATCCTCGCGCTCAAATCGAGCCCCGAGAACGCCACCGCCATCGGCGCCATGATCGAAGCCCGTCAGCGCCATGATGTCCGCGTGCCCAAAGGATCCACCGGACGCCGTGACTTCCGTTCCCCGCATTCGCTCGAGAGTCCGAACGTTCACCACACCGGCGAGCGCGAAATTGCCGAAGAGCGCGCTGGTCGGTCCATGGAGGACGTCGATGTCCTGAATTCCCCCGGGGAAAAGCACGGCCCAATCGTTGTACCCTTCGGCGTGGCCGTTCATCGGCTCATTGATCGGCACGCCATCCACCCACAGGGCAAGATCCGTCGAGTGATCGGAGCTGAACCCGCGTAGCGACGCGTCCGACGCGAAACCCGGCCCTTGTCCCTGGAGATGCACCTCCACGCCGGACGTTTGACGCAGCAGATCGTACGGACCGTTCGCTGGTGTAAGCCGAATTGTCGATGCATCGACATGGGTCGCATTCAGCGGCTGCGACCGCTCGGCCGGGGTGGCGACAATAGTGACGGCCCTCAGACGCGTGGCGGAATCACCGGGAACGGAGTCGCGACGGGGCATAACGGAGTCGCGACGGGGCGCATTCGTCGTATCCTGGGCGCGTGCAAGGATCGGCGCGCATAGCGGCAGAATGATCGCGAGTGCCGCGGGCGACACTCGGGCAAGAAACGACTTAAGGTTCACACGTCCTCCTGCGGACGAGAGATAGAATCCGGATGGGCAGAGCCTGAAAGCAGGCCTGGATCGATCGGAATTCATCAGCCGGCGCGAAACGCGCAGACTGGGCCGAGCCGCATATGCGACCCGACGCGCTAGCTACGCTCGATGTTGTGAGCTAGGCCGCGGTGGGAGGACCGTTCGCGAACGGTTGGGAATGTGGCCACCGGACACTTCCGGTGAAGGCTTCTGCGTGACGCCGGAGGAGAGCACCGACCGGTGCAAGGGCGGGAAGTGCGACTGTTTGACCGATAGCGGCCTGCGGTGCGCCACAGCAGCACTGATCCATGCAGGCGTTGGCAGCTGGCGCTCGACCTGAACCACTCGCAGGCTTCGCTCCTGACGACGGGCTGGCGCAGTGAGCGTCCCCATGCGCTGCATGATGACCGGAACCGCCGGCAGGCATGGGCGTCCCGACCGCACCGGATAAAGCAACGGTGAGCCAGACACTCCAGGCGCCAACGAGCGTGCGAGACCAAAGGGATCGAGCCACGCAGGAATAATACTGCGCACGCCGTGGCTCGCCAGCAAAAGATGGACGGTCGAGGTTCAGCGTGTGCAGTGGAGTCACGGTCTAGCGCAACCCACGAATCAGAGCGACACTACTGCCACCCACCCTTCTATCGAACGCAATCCAATTGAGGAGGGGAGCCGTGAAGATCAATCAACTTTTCCTTGCCGCATCCGCCGGCGTCGTTTTGGCGTGCGCGTCAAAGCCGACGCCGATCACCGTCACCGGCGACTCGGGCGATCGCGCATCGCTGGCGGGGAAGTGGGCAGGTGAGTACAACAGTCCCGCGACTGGCAGGAGCGGCAGCATCGTATTCAACCTGTCGCCGGCGGGCGATGCGGCGAACGGAGACGTTGTGATGGTCCCGCGCGGCTACGGCAAAGCATTGGTGCCCTACAACGCTCCAACGACCGCGGGCATGCAAACGCAGACCGTAGGCGCCTCGCAGGTGCTCACGATCAAGCTGGTGCGCGTGACCGGGGACACCGTGAGTGGCGTGCTCGATGCCTATCGCGATCCACAGTG
>JADGQU010000456.1 GCA_017881545.1 Gemmatimonadaceae bacterium | reverse complement strand
CAGTCCAAGCCGGTCGTTGCCGCTCCTTCGCCGGCTCCGCGCCGCGCCTTCGTAAAACCGGCCGACAGTGAGCTGAAGAAAAAGCTGACGCCGCTCCAGTACGCGGTGACGCAGAACGCGGACACCGAGACGCCGTTCCGGAACGTCTATTGGGACAACCACGAGCCGGGCATCTATGTGGACGTCGTTTCCGGCGAGCCCCTCTTCAGCTCGCTCGACAAGTACGACTCCGGCACTGGCTGGCCGAGCTTCACGCGGCCGCTCGAGCCCACGAACATCCGCACGAAGACCGACCGCATGCTTGGCTACTCGCGCACTGAGGTTCGGTCCGCTCACGCCGATTCGCACCTGGGGCACGTCTTCGATGACGGACCTCGCCCCACCGGCCTCCGCTACTGCATGAACTCCGCGTCGATGCGCTTCATCCCGGCCGCGCAGCTGGAAGCCGAAGGCTATGGTCAGTACGCGTCGCTCTTCAAGGCTAAGACGGCGACGAACGGGGCCAAGTAGAAAATCCAGGCTTGTGGGAACAGCCGGAAGTTCGGAACTTTTCTCAAAGCGGTTGCCAGCCAAAGTTTCCCAGGCGGCGGATGCGAGTTAGAAAGGGCTTCACCCTGATCGAGCTATTGGTGGTACTCGTGGTGCTCGGCATTCTGTCCGGTATCGCCATCGCCAAGTTCGTAAACACCAAAGAGCTGGCCTACATCGCATCGATGAAAGCCGACCTGCGGAATTTTGCGCTGTACGAGCAGAACTACCTGATCGATAGTCAGGGTGCCTATTTCGCCGGGACAGGCGCGGCGCAGGGTTTCGTGCCGACGCCGGGCGTCACCGTTACCGCGACGTTCGACCCGGGACCTCCTCCCAGCTGGCACGCCATCGCCACGCACGACAAATCCGCGGCCACGTGCTCGATAACTACAACCGGCGTGTCCGCCTGGGATATCGACTGCCCGTGAAAACAACAAGGAGCGGCGATGCTGGCCCTCGCTCCTTTCTACGCGCAGATTTTGCTTCTCAATCGCGCCTCTCTCCCTTCTCTCGCTCGCCAATGGAATGCTGGTTGATAACGTCGCGCTGCGAGGTGATGCGCCTCGAGTTCGGCGACGAACCTCCGCCCGAGATCTGTCTCCCCGACAAGCCATTGTTGGAAATCGAAGACAACGCGGCGTACAAGGCGATTCAGGATGCCCCGTACATCATTTATAGCCGCTTCCACCTGGCGCATGAGAGCTGGCGACTGGGCATTGTCTATTCGGTAGCACCGCCGACGGTCGGAGACATACAGATTCTGTCGGCGTACAGGGCGGGACACGAGGCGCGCCCCCACCTCGTGTAGGGCGAGGGCGCCGCGTACGGGGCGCCAAATTTATCGATTGCGCAGCTTGTCGACGGCGGAATCCAGCAGCGCCTGCAACCGCAGATATTCCTCGTTGATCTTTTTTCCGGCCGCGGGAAGCTCGGTTTCGGCCTTCTCCGCCAGCTCGGCGAGTCGCTTGCCGGCATTTGTCAGCTCTTCGCGCAGCTTGTCGAGCGTCTGCTTGATGTCATCCATGGAACCTGCTCCTTAGTGTATTGACGCGCATTCGTCGGGACGCCCGTAGCATACGCCGAGGGCGCACGAGATGCTACTTACGCCGGGACGACGCCAACGGTTTCCACCAGCTATTTGGTCGCGGGCTTTACAAGGAGCTTCTGGCCGATCTTCACCCGAGTGTCCGGGAGCTGATTCCATTGCTGAATCTTCTCGGGGGTCGTCTCGAACTTTCTCGCGATGCTGAAGAGTGCGTCGCCACGCTTCACCGTATAGTAGATGGGTTCAGCGATCAGGGCCGCGACCGCCTGGCGCAGCCTCCGCTCACTCGCTGCTTCCTTTCGCTGCGCGGCGTGAACTTCATTCACGTAGTCCACCAACGAATCGAGGTTGGCCTCCTGGCCGCGAACGGCAGCGAACTCACCCCGCGGCACTCCGGGATGAGATACGCGCACGCCGTGCGCGGTCATGAGGTACAGCCTGCGCGCATTCATCCCCAGCAGCGTGTCGTTGGGGAACTCCTGCGAAAGGATCACCGGCGGAGCATCCTCGCTCTCGAACTTGCTGGCCGGAGCGACGCCGATGAAGATCAGCCGGTCATTGGTCGCGTACAGCATTCCGTTCGCGCCCCGGTAATAATCACTTGGCCGACGCATGAAAACCTTCGCCTTGCGCTCGACTTTCTCGGCGAAATGCAGCATGCCGCCATCGAGCTCACGGTCGGCCGCGGTATACGCCTTTGGCGCATCGACGTGGCGCATGAAGAAGAAGTATCCGAAGAGAAGGAGCGCGACGAGGACGACAGCGAGCCCGAGCAGCGCTCTCTTGAGGAAGCGAAAGGAGCGGTAAAGTCCTTCAGACTCTTTCATTTGCGGATCAGTGTAGTGGGAGGCGGGCACTCGCGGGAGGGCAATCTCCATACCGGGTTTGGCATGTGAGGTGCAACCGAACGCGGCATGGCCGACGTCGAGTTCGAGCAACGCCAGTCAAGGGAGCATAACCCCTTCACTGACGTAGCGGTCCGGCGACCGCGCAATCC
>JADGQU010000455.1 GCA_017881545.1 Gemmatimonadaceae bacterium | reverse complement strand
CCCGCGAGTGTGAGCGACGCCGGCAATGGAATAACTCGGGGCGCAATCGGTCCGGATTGAGGTGCTGGTTGGGCGGCAGCCGGTGGGTTGCAACCGGAGCCGAGCAGGGCGCCGGCGATGACTATCGCGAGCTTTGAGCGTGACAACAGTTCGCGTGCAGACATGCGACGGCTCCTCTCGTTAGGGATGCGTTTCAGTCACGTCGAATATTCTCGCTGCAATCACTGCCAAACTCTCGCGCGCACGCGCGCTGAATCACGCCGCCAACACAGGGAGGGCGGAGCGCTGCCCGCGAGCCGCCTCGATGAATCCGCCCCCGAGAACGCGCTCACCATCGTAGAACACCGCGGACTGCCCCGGCGTTATCGCTGACACAGGCTCGTCGAGGGCGAGCTCGATCTCCTCTCCATTGAGACGAACTATCTCTGCCCGCGCGAGCGGTGCGCGGTGCCGGATGCGAACGCTCACCTGATCGCCGACACTGGGCGCATCGGCGAGCCAATTGACTTCGCGGGCAACGATGCCACTACCAAGTAGCTCGTCACGAGTGCCGATGACGACGGCTCGCTGCTCCGGCCGAATCGCGATGACGTACATCGGGTGCGCGAATCCACCAGGAACCCCGCGACGCTGGCCGATGGTGTAGCGCGCGAAGCCGTTGTGCTCGCCAACGATCGCACCACTCGAGTTGACTATCGGGCCGCGCGAGAGCGCGGGCGCGTCCGCCGGCAGCCGCTGCTCCAGAATCCGCGTGTAGTCGCCGTCCGGCACGAAGCAGATCTCCTGGCTCTCCGGCTTTTCGGCGATCACCTCGAGCCCCATCGCGTGCGCACGCGCTCGCGTCTGCGCCTTGTCGAGGTCGCCCACGGGCAGCATCATGCGAGACAGCACCGCGCGGTCGATGCCCCACAGGAAATAGGTCTGGTCCTTATTCTCATCGATCCCGCGATGAAGCTCGCCTTCGACCACGCGCGCGTAGTGCCCCGTGGCGATCCACTGCGCGTCGATGGAATCCGCCTTTCTCAGGAAGTCGCGGAACTTCGTAAAAGTGTTGCAGCGGACGCAGGGAATCGGAGTGCGGCCGCGCGCGTACTCCTCGACGAAGTTGTCGACCACGTCGTGCCCGAAGCGGGTCTCGAGATTGAGCACGTAGTGCGGAATCCCGAGCTGCTCGCAGACTCGCCTCGCGTCGTTCACGGAATCGAGGGAGCAGCACGGGCGGTCGGGGACATCTTCCCCGTGACAGAACAGCTTCATCGTAGCGCCAACGACGTCGTAGCCCTGCTCGACGAGCAGCGCCGCGGCGACCGATGAATCGACGCCCCCTGACATGGCGACCAGCACCCGCTCTCGCGACATCGTTATTGAGCGACCGCGAGCTGTCTCGCCTTGGCGACGAGGGCGGGGAAGACTTCGATGACGCGATCGATGCAATGATCCGTCGTTAGAACGCCAAGGCTCATACGAATTGCGGCGCTCGCGAGATCCGGACGGACGCCGAGCGCCGTCAACACGTGCGACGGATCGATGCTTCCGCTCTGGCAGGCCGAGCCGCCAGACGCAGCGATGCCGCGGAGATCGAGTGCCATGAGGAGCGATTCGCTGTCGGTCCCCGGCACCGAGATGTTCATGATGTGGGGCGCCCGCTCAGCTCCGCTGCCGTGGATGACCGCGTCGGGGATCTTCGCCAGAATTCCCGCCTCGAGCTTGTTGCGCAGCTTTCGAATGCGCGCGCAGTGCGCCTCGCACTCCGCGAGCGTGAGCTCGGCGGCCTTCGCCAGCCCTACAGCCGCGGCGACATTTTCGGTGCCCGGTCTTCGTCCGCGATCCTGCGTTCCGCCATGCATCAGCGGCTCGATGTGCGTCCCGCGCCGAATGAAGAGCGCGCCGATTCCCTTGGGCGCGCCGAACTTGTGGCCCGAGATGGTGAGGAAGTCGAATTGCTGCGTCTGGGCGTCGATCTTGATTTTTCCGAACGCCTGGACGGCGTCGGTGTGAACCATGACGCCGCGCTGCTTGGCTTTCGCGGAGAGCTCGGGTATCGCCTGAATCGAGCCGATTTCGTTGTTGACCCACATCATCGAACAGACCGCGACCTGCTCGTCGACCAGCTCGTCGAATGACTTGGGGTCGATGACGCCGTCGGGCGTCATGCCCAGGAAGCGCTCCTCCGCGCCCTCGTGGGCTGCCTGATGCACCGCGCCAAGAATCGCCTTGTGCTCGATCGGCGTGGTGGCCACGGCGGTACGGCCCTTCGCCTTGAGAGCCCGCCAGGCGCCCAGAATCGCGAGGTTGTCGGCTTCAGTACCGCCCGAGGTGAAGCAGATCTCGTCCGCGCGCGCGCCTAGACATCGGCCCACTCGCTCCCGGGCCTCGTCCAGTGCCGCGCGCGCTTCGCGCCCCCACCGGTGCGTGCTGGAGGGGTTCCCGAAGCGGGGGCCAAAGAACGGCTTCATCGCCTCGAAGACCTCTTCGCGCACCGGTGTCGTGGCGGCGTGGTCGAGGTAGATGGGAGTTACGGGGGGCATCTCAGTGAATTTAAGGGGGGAGCCCCAGCGGAGCGAGAGTACGGGGGGAGTG
>JADGQU010000135.1 GCA_017881545.1 Gemmatimonadaceae bacterium | reverse complement strand
TCTATCTGTTCGTCGGTGGCGGACTGACCAGCGAAGAAAAGAAGCGCGTCGTGGTCATCATCCTTCTCTTCTTCTTTTCGGCGATTTTCTGGTCGGCGTTCGAGCAGGCACCGACCTCGCTCAATCTCTTTGCGCGCGATTTCACCGATAGAGTCGTGTTCGGATGGGAGATGCCGACGCTCTGGCTCCAGGCAGCAAACTCCGTGTTCGTCATCGCGCTCGCCCCGGTGTTCGCCGCGATCTGGATAGCGCTCGGCAAGCGCGGGAAAGCGCCGTCGAGCATTGCCAAATTCGCATGGGGGCTGTTCTTCGCCGGCGTTGGATTTGTGGTGATGGTATTCGCGGCGAACATTGTCATCGAGGGCGGGGGCAATGTCCGCGTCTCATCGTGGTGGCTCGTGTGGAGCTATTTCTTCCAGTCGGTAGGCGAGCTGTCTTTGAGTCCCGTGGGGCTAAGCTCGATGACCAAGCTCGCGCCGATCAAATTCAAGGGCCAGATGATGGGTGTCTGGTTCATGGCGAGCGCGCTGGGCAATCTTGTGGCGGGGCTCGTCGGCGGAAGCGTGGATCCGGAGAAACTGCCCCAGATGCCGATCCTGTTCAGGCAGACCTCGATGTTCCTCTTCATCGCCGCGGTCGTGTGCGGATTACTCGTCATTCCGGTTCGGAGAATGATGCGCGACGTTCCGGCGGCCAATCGATGATAGGCGTCGGCAGCCACTACCACCATCAGAGATCGATGTAAGGAAGGTGTGCAGGATATGAAGAGTCTGACGTCTCCCTTTTAGCCGGACATTCTGCAACCAAGGAGGGATTATGCGTCGGAGTCTAGTTGTAGCAATCGTAGTGATCTGTGCGTTTTCATCGGGCGCAATCGCCCAAGTGGTGCCTGGGCCGACCGCGAAGGAACCGGAGTTGACCACCAGCGGCAGAGGCGTGACGCGCCTCGCTCCCGACTACGCGTACGTCACGATCGGTGTGACGAACGGGGCCCAGAACGCAGTTGATGCTTCATCGGAGAACGCGAGGCGCTTCGACGCCATCCTCGCCGCCCTGCGCTCCTTCGGACTCAATGATCGTCAGCTGCTCACGTCTCGATACAATCTCACGCAAAACTTCGAGTACCCGAAAAACGGGCAGCCAAAGTCATCAGGGTTTACGGCGAGAAGCACGATTCGGGCGGAAGTACGCCGGCTCGAGGACCTCGGGAAGCTCATCGATGCGTCAATCGCCGGCGGAGCCACGGAAGTCACGGGCGTTCAATTCCTCGCTTCCAACACAGACGAAGCACGACGAACCGCGATGACAGAAGCCGTGAAACAGGCGCGCGCCGACGCCGATGCAATGGCGCGTGCCGCCGGCGGGACACTCGGCCGGGTGATAGCCCTCAATTCCGGAGGAGTCGTGCAACCCGTCTACTCGGGTCCCCAGAATGGTCAGCTCGAGAGCGTAGTAGTAACAAGTATGTCGGGCGTCATGCCTCCAACCAATATCGTTCCGGGTGAACTCGTTGTATCCGCGTCGGTCTTCGCGCGCTGGGAATTCGTCGCCGGTCCGTCTCGCTAAGAGCTCGCTAACGAAGGCCCGTTGCGGGCTCGAAAGGCCCGTGCGGCTCGGGCCTTCGTCGCCGCTCGAGAACGCGGCTTACGGCCAGTTGAAAACCGACGCGGGAACTGATCGCTCGCGGTTGTTGGTGATGTCGCGCGGCTCGATCCGGAACGCTCTCGTGACATCCGTGACAGTGACACGCGCTTCCAACCCGTGGCCTCGCGGCCCCCTTACCGGAAACGCCAAATCAGCTCTGAAGGTTCGGCGCGATTGCGGCGGCAACGCCGCGAGCAGGCTCACGCCAGCCGATGCGTAGAGCGGAGTGTTCACTCCGAACGGCGAATCGCCTGCCCAAAGCTTTCCGCCTTCGGCGAACGCGGACACCGCGAACGTTGCGAGCTGCTTGCGACGGCCAATGAGGTAGCGGTCCTCGATGTGAGCGATCACCCGTCGAGCTCCTCCGACGTCCGCCGACCTGAAGCCGCGCAATCCGCCGTCCCGGTCCACGAACGTCAGCTGAAACGGAATTCTCTGCTTCCAGCCGGCGCTCCAATTGAGATCGGTGATCAGCGTATGCCTGTTGATCGGCTTGAGGTAGACGGCGGCGCGTCCCTGCGCCAGCATCCCATCAAAATTGCCCTCCTCATCGCGACGCCCCTCGCCGGCGACATCGAGCGCCGCGAAGGAAATGGGCGACGCCGCACCCAGATACAAGTCAGCCGAGCCAAACCAGTCGCGCTCGTTGCCGCGAAGGAACTTCGCCCCCTTTCCCAGCAGGGTAGCGAGCTGAAATCCGGTGCGAAGATCCTGAGTGCCTTCCAAAGCATCGAAACCGGTCACGCGCACGAAATTCACATCGCGCAGTCCCCAGAGCGCGTTGAGCCGGGCCGTCTGGTGCTTCGTATACCTGTTGATCAGCGCCTTACTCGTGTCCGGCACGAGAGCGGTATCGGTGATGATGATCGGTGACGTTGCCGGACTCTCGTCTTCGAACGAGATCGATCCGCCGACGAGCGCCAACCGTCCGAGCGGCGGACCGACTCGAATGACGCCGCCGATGTCGCTGTAGGACCGCTCCAGCAGTATCGCCGCCGGCAACGCATCAGGCCTGCGAAAGCCGAAATATCCTCTCGAGTTGCCGGCCGTAGTTCGCCATGAGATTCGCTGCAGATCTGTGAGGAATGGGTGGCTCAGCTCCGTCCCCCAATCGCTTCCGAGCTCTCGCCGTCCCCCTTCCAGCCGGAACTGATATGGCCTGCCCAGGAACTGATAGTCGATCACTTTCGCGGCGTAGACATCCCGGTGTACGGCCTTCTTCCATTGGGTCTGCGCGAGGATGGCGCTGCCCATCAGATTGTTCTCACCCAAGGTCAGAGCGTGGACGCCGGAGCCGCCACCGATGCCGGCGCCTAAGATCAGCGAGACTTCGTCCACGGTCGCGACGTTGAGCACGACTCCGCCCTGTCCGTCGTCGTACGCGACAACTGTCGCGTCGGCGAGGAACGGCTGCGCCCGGAGAATGCGCTCCGACTCGGAGCGACGCAGCTCCGTGCAATGGTCGCCGAGCTGCAGCGCGAGGTATCGACGTATCACCGCGTCCTTCGTGGTCACGTGCTGCCTGGCCGCGAATCGCCCCGCCCTCTGCCAAATGTTGTTGCCCGTGATGCGGAAGGGAGGACTCGCTTCGATATCAATCCGGCTGATGCGCTCCCCCTTGCAGGTGACGGGGAGGGCGCTCAGACTTTGGGGTTGTGCATTTGTCGCCGACCCCGCGGCGAGCAACAGTGCCAACGTACCCTGTCTAAGAGAGTTCACTCGTGTCGTCCGCGCGCAAGCCGGTCCGAGCCTGCACAGTTGCTGTTACCGCCGGTATTCGCCCCGATGGGGATACCAGTCGTGTCCGGCTGACCGCCGCTTACGTGACTGCCCTGGAAAATGCAGGCCTCATACCACTCATCGTTCCGCCGCTCACGAGTCCGGACGCCGCGGCGGCCGTTCTCGATTCCGTCGCTGGTCTCGTGCTGACAGGGGGCGGAGACATCGACCCAGCTCTCTACGGTGAAAAGCGCCACGAAAAAGTACATTCCATCAGCGCCGCGCGCGATGCGACGGAAGTCGCGCTCATCAAGGAAGCGCAGGAGCGCGGAACCCCCGTTTTCGCGATCTGCCGCGGCATACAGATCCTGAACGTCGCCCTCGGCGGTACCCTGGTCCAGGACATTCCATCACAGTGCGAGACCGACATCGCGCACGACGACGAGAGCGCGCGTAATTCGCGCACCCACGAGATTGCCGTCGAGCCGGATTCTCTGATCGCCAAAGCCGTCGGCGCCGAGCACCTCACGGTGAATTCCTTTCACCACCAGTCGGTGAAGCGGGTCGCCGACGGGATGCGCGTCACGGCGCGGTCTCCGGATGGGATCATCGAGGGCCTCGAATCCACCGACGACAGCTGGTGGGTGATGGCCGTCCAATGGCACCCCGAGGAGATGACGGACTCGACTGAACCGTGGGACCGGGGCCTGTTCAAGGCGTTCGCACGGAAGCTCGAAGCGTAGTGGAACTTCCCCGGATTCTTCACGTCGACTCCGGGCGCAGCTGGCGCGGCGGCCAGCGTCAGGTTTTTCTTCTCGCCACCGGCCTTCGCGATCTCGGTTATCGCACGCTCGTCGTCGCGCCCACAGGCTCTCCACTCATCAGGCGCGCCGAGCGCGCAGGGCTTCCCACCTATCGTCTGACCTTGCGTGGAGAATGGGATCTCAGCTCCGCCCGTGAGCTCCGCGCCGTCGCCCGCGAGTGGGATGCGGGAATCGTACACGCGCACGATGCCCGGTCCCACTCAATCGCGAGGATCGCGCTCCTCGGGAAGAGAAAAACGCGTCTCGTGGTGACCCGTCGCGTCGCGTTCCCGCCAAAGCAGGTTCGTCTCAAGTATCGCAGCGGAGTTGACGCCTTCATTGCCATCTCGCAGGCTGTAAAGACAGCCATGGTGGGCGCCGGAGTTCAAGCCGATCGAATCGAGGTCGTCTACTCCGGAGTCCCAGCGCCGCAGGTCAAGCGACCACGCAACTATCGTCGCGAGCGCGGCTGGCCGCCGAATTCGGTGATCTGTGGGATCGTCGGCGCGATGACGCAGGAAAAAGGCCTCGACCTCGTGGCGGGAATTGCGCGCCGTCTGCCCGGCGATGTATTCCGCCGCACCCGACTCGTCCTGCTCGGCGGAAAGGGGAAAGGAGGTACGACCGTCTCCGGCGTCGAAGGATTTGACGCCGGATTCGTCGAGGAGATTCACGACGCGGTATCGGGCCTCGATATCCTCTGGCATCCTGCCCGGTCCGAGGGACTCGGTACATCGGTGATCGATGCGATGGCCCTCGGAGTTCCACCAATTGCGTTCGCCGTCGGAGGCCTGCCCGAAGTCATCGAAGATGGAAAGAGCGGCCTGCTCGTACCGCCAGGCGATGTCGCGGGTTTCGTGCGCGCCGCCGCTGCTCTCATCAGCGATGACGGACTCCGCACCATGCTCGGCGAAGGCGCGAGGCAGCGGGCCCTGGAATTCGACTCCGGGAGGATGATCCAACGGACGGCTGAGGTGTACGATAGAGTGTTGGCGGGGTAGCGGCTAATCGCCCGCTTCTCCTATCTTGCGTGGATCTTGCCTGTAGAGCATGCCCCGCCATCGCCAACCATAGCACCGGAATTGTGAATTGATCTACATATGTATTCCGACCTACAATGAGGGCCAGACCATCGGCGTGCTCCTGTGGCGCATCCGCCGGGTTTTTCAGGATTACTCGCGCGAGTACGAGATCATCGTTTATGACGATGGCAGCACCGACGGCACCCGAGCGACGCTCGAGCCGTACTCCGAGGTGATTCCGCTCACGATTCTGCGAGGCGAGACTTGCCAGGGGTATGGCGTCGCCGTGGACAAGCTCGTCCGCGAAGTCTCCCGCCGCACCCGCTATGCGCGTCGCGATGCTCTCATCATGATGCAGGCCGATTTCACGGACCAGCCGGAGCACATCCCTGAGCTGGTGAAGCGCTTCGAGGGCGGCGCCGATATCGTGGCAGCCAAACAGGAACTGACCGAGGCCCCGGCTCCGGTGCGGAGACTCCACCGTTTTGCCGAATGGATGCAGCGTGCGGGTCTTCCGAAAACGGATGCAGCCGATCCCTTCACGACCTACCGCCTCTATCGCATTTCTGTATTGCGCGAGCTGCTCAAGACCATCGGCGACAAGCCGGCGGTTACGAGCACCGGTTGGGCGGCCAACATGGAGCTTCTGCTAAAGGCGCGCCCCTTCGCGCGCAGAATCGAGAACGTCGATCTCGCCCCGCGATACGATGTGCGGACGCGCCAGACGAGAGTCCGTCCGGTCGCCGACGCGTTGAATCTCTTTCGCTTCAGCCGCAGGGCGCGGCTCCTCGCCGCTCCCGCGGGAGGTGCGGCGTGAAGCCCGCTCTCATTTCACGCCTCGCCATTCTCGCCGCCGCGACAGCGACGGGGTCCGGCGCGCAATCGTCGCCCGTCCAGCCCACACCAGTGCCGACGGTGGTAGCGTCTACAGCGAAGCGCGCGAAGGTTCCATTCGGACCCGGCGAGCGAATGGAGTATGACGTGAGGTTCGGCGGGCTCAGGGTTGGAAGTGCGCACATGGAAGTGGTCGCGCTCGACAACCTCCGTGGCCGTCCCGCCTGGCACACCGCGTTCTGGGTGCAGGGCGGAAACTTCCTCTATCGAGTGAACGACGTATACGAGAGCTGGATGGACGCGGAGACCCTGTCGTCGCTTCGTTTCGTCCAGGAGCTCGAGGAGGGCGGGAAGGAAGTCGAGAGAAGATTCGAGATATATCCGGAGCGCGCCATCTTCGTTCAGACCTCAAAGAAGCCTTCGAAAGAGGAGAAATCCGTCACGCAGCCGCTCGATGACGGATCGTTTCTTTACTTCATCCGCACCATTCCGCTCGTCGTGGGCCAGACCTACTCGTTCGACCGCTACTTCCGGCCCGATCGGAATCCGGTTCC
>JADGQU010000454.1 GCA_017881545.1 Gemmatimonadaceae bacterium | reverse complement strand
GGATCTCCCGGCCGCCGGCGGTCGTCTCGTATTCGGCGAAGTTCGGGAACGCTTGCTTCTGCGCCTCCCAGATCTTCTCGCGCTCTTCGCTCGCTGCGACGCGCGCGGTCACGTCATAACGCTCGGTTCCGATCTCCACGCTCGTGTGCGGGTTGGCGACCAGGTTGTAGTACCAGTCCGGGTTCGTGGGTGCGCCGCCCTTGGATGCGAAGATCGCGATCGAGTTGTCGTCAAGGCGCTGATAGGCGAGCGGGTTCACGCGCTCGACGCCGCTCTTTGCGCCGGTGTGGTGCACGAGCACCAGCGGAAGACTCTGGAAGGGGCCTCCGACCTTGCCGTCGTTCGCCCTGAACTCCTCGACGATCTGTTGGTTGAAATCGTTTGCTTCGCTCATCCCGCAAGCGTACCGCCGCCCGTGGCTCAGTCGGCGGAGCGGTTCTTGACGTACACGGCCGCGAGGACGACAAGTGCGAGTTCGATCAGTCCGACGAAGAGGCTGTCGAGCGTCACCAGCCGGTGTCCTACCACCCAGGTCAGACCTTCACCGGGGGGCGGGGCATAGACCGGAATAGTGGTATGCGGGGGATAGTGAGTGGTGAGATCGTCGACGAAGGTGGCGACGCCGTGGGCGAGTTGGTACAGCGAGTAACCGATCGCGATTGCGAACGCCAATGTCACGAGGGTGACGTCGCGCATGAGCTCGTCGAGCCGCTTCTGCATCGTCGCTCGGCTTGTTCTAGTCCGCGACCGGGACGTCTTCCGGGAGGCTGCGCGGGCCCTCGCTCAGCTCGGGCACGAAGCGCTTGAGCCACTGGGGCATCACCCAGTTGATGTTGCCCGCGAGGCTCATCGTCGCCGGCACCATGACCGACCGCACGATGACGGTGTCGATCAGGACGCCGATCGCGAGGCCGAGACCGATCTCCTTGATCGTGATGATCCCGGCGGTGGCGAACGAGCCGAAGACGCCGATCAGGATCAGGCCGGCCGCGGTGACGACGCGCCCGGTGTGCTGGAGGCCGGTGGCCACCGACTCCGCGTTGTCGTGCGTCTCGCGGTAGTACTCCTTGATCCGGGAGAGCATGAAGACCTCGTAGTCGGTCGACAGGCTGAACAGGATCACGAACAGGATTGCGGGCGTGATCACCGCGACCGCACCGACCGGTTTGAAGCCGAACAGGCC
Source organism: Gemmatimonadaceae bacterium (assembly GCA_017881545.1). Taxonomy (GTDB): domain Bacteria; phylum Gemmatimonadota; class Gemmatimonadetes; order Gemmatimonadales; family Gemmatimonadaceae; genus UBA4720. The sequence goes on along the minus strand of JADGQU010000454.1, from coordinate 1,398 downwards.
TGCGCCCCAGCCGTGCTGGAAGATCATCACGAGCACGCCGTAGGTCGCGAGCACCGAGGCGAGGTTCATCAGGATCGCCTTCAGCGGCAGGAAGACCGATTGGAAGAACATCATCAGGACGAAGAAGGTGAGGATCAGCACCGCGGCGACGATGTACGGGAAGCGTCCGTAGAGCTTGTCGTGGAAGTCCTTGAAGTTCGCCGTCTGGCCGCCGACATACGCCTGCGCGCCGTCGAGGCCGGAGATGCTCGGGATGATCACGTTGCGGATATCGGAGACGAACGCCTCCTGCCGCTTGTCGTACGACCCGTAACGGGGCACGACGTTGATGACTGCGGCGTCGTTGCCGCTGTCGAGATTCACGAACTGCTTGGCGAACTCACGGAGGGCAACCAGGAAGTACTCGGGCTTCGTCGCGTCGAGGACGCGGAGCGACCAGACCTGCGCATCCTTCGTGCTCCGGTTCATCGCGCGGTGGATGCCGTAGCCCTGCACGACGGCGAAGCTGCCGGGCGGGAGCGGGGTCGGAGTGTCGTACGGCCCTTCCTCGTTCGGGGTGTTCGGCCGCGTGATCACCATCTCCGGTGAGGAGAAGATCGTCAGCGTTCCCGCCGTGTCGGTGATCAGCTCGGGCCCCGGATGCATATGCCGCGGGAACCTCGCTCCCGGCTTCGTGTCGGAGAGGTCGAGGATGATGTGCGCCTCTTTGGTCGGGAACGTGTAGCCGAGCCCGCCGCCCCTGCTGTCGCGCGCGATCCCCTCGAACGGGTCGGTCGTGCGCGAGCTGTCGACCCACGACGTCTGGGTCGAGATGCCCGGCCGGACGTGGAAGATGACCGCGCCGATCATCTGCGCCGGCGCCGACCCACTGACGCTGAGCTTCACCGGCGTCAGCGTGGGGACGACGAGCTGGTCGCCGTGTTGCAGCGTGACCGGCGAGCTCGCGGCGATCGTCTGGCTGCGGTGGCGCTTGCCGAAGTCGGCCTTGCGCCAGAGCGTCGTCGCTTTCCCGGCGTCGACGGTCAGCGCGCCGCTCGTGACGCGGTAGACCTGCAGCGTCTGCGCCACCTTGAGTTCCGTAGTCGTCCCCGGCTTGAAGGTGAACACCGCCCACCCGAAGTAGGCGGGGCTGTAGGGAACCTTCGTCCAGACGCTGATGTAGTTCGTCAGGAAGACGCCCGGCGTCGGCTCGTTCTTCGGGAGGCCCTCGAAGTTCGGCGCGGGCCAGAAGTCGTGGTTCGCCTTCAGGTTTTTGTAGCGCCCGTCGAAGCGCGGCTCGGCGGCCATGTACGTCGCGAGCGACGTGACGCCGGTGCCCCGGCGATCGGCGGCGAGCGTCGTTGAGAGCTTGTCGAGGCCGGTCAGGAACTTCGGCGTGAAGACCTTCCCCTTCGGCGT
>JADGQU010000134.1 GCA_017881545.1 Gemmatimonadaceae bacterium | reverse complement strand
CGCTATGACGCTGTGCCCAAACTGATAGTAATCGTATTCGAAGCTGGCAGACCAATGCTGCGAGAATGCCCATTCCACGCCGCCGCCTGCGGTCCAGCCGAAGCGGTTTTCCAGGCCCACAAAGCCGAACGGCGTGTCGGCGAATGAACCCGTGATATCGTATCGGTCTGCCGCCATGGCAACGCCGCCTTTGGCATAAAGCAGCACGTTGTCGAATGCGTAGCCGACCCGCGCGGTCACGCTGGTGATGAAATCCGTCTTGGCCTGCACCAGCGCCGTGTCGGGATTACCAAGCGGAAGCCCGACGGTCGCAGAGCCCTTCATCGTGGAACCGGAGGCAGCACCTTCGATTCCGACTACCCAGGAGGGAGCGAACTGGTAGTCGCAGCCGATTTGCCCGCCGATCACGACGCCCCTTGGCGATGGACTGACCGTTGTGATCCCGTCCGTTGAGCCGAGACCTAGAAACGAATCCTGCACCAGCTGTGCCGGGTCGGTGATGTTCTTTTGTGCAAAGCCGCCGCCGAGATGGCCGCCGAGATAACAGCCGGTCCAACTGAACCGCGCAGCGAATGTTGTCTCTGTCTTGAGCGGCAGGTCGGCGGCGCGGGCGGGTCCCACGATGGTGACGGCCAGCGCCGCGGCGGTTGCGAAAGACAATTTTCTCATTGGACAATCTCCGTCAGCGGACGCGGCCGCCTACATCGCAAGCCAGGCATGGAGGAACAGGGTGTTATTGTCGTGGGCGCCGATCGTGGTGCCATTGAACTTGTTGTAGTAGGTGTATTGCAGGCCGATGCGGGCGTTGAACCAAGGCCAGCCAAACGCCTTGCTGGTGCCGAACGGGATGTAGGCGATCTCGGCCATCCAGCCGTTGCTGTTCGGGGTCAGGGCGTTCCCGGTGTTCATGTCGAGCCCGTATATGTTGGCGTCAGAGGTGCCCCAGATATCGAAATATTGCCCGGTGAAGACGACCCGGTTGTCGCCGCCATAGGCAAATGAGGCTTGCAGCTTCAGGCTGTTGAGAAGGTTCGTGGGATTGGCGGAAGCAAAATTCGCAAAACTTGCATCCAGCCTTTGAAATTCGCGGATATAACTGCCGCGCAACGTCACCCAGTAATTGTCGCCCTGATACTGATATTGCGAGTCGAGGCCGATGTCGGTGAACTTGTCCGATTGGGGAAGCGTAGCGGTCGTTCCCAACGCAAAGCTTGGATCGAGCCAGGGATGTACATCCAGGTACATTCCGAACGTGCCGACCATCAGCGAATGTCTGCCCCAATGCGGTTCGATTGCGACACGCCAATAGGGCGCCACATTACCGAACAGTCCGGGCCCGTCGAACGGATTTATCCCAAGCGAGTTCTGCTGGTTGAACCCGAGCGTCTTGTATGCGGTCAATTCCATATAGAGCAAGTCGTTGATCATCGTGTAGCCGCCGACGCCGCCGACACGGGCGGCAAACGCGCCTTCGATCATTGTGCTGGCGGCAGGAGTGCCTGCAAGCGAGGATACGGCGTAGGGGAAGGACCACGCAGGCGTCGTGTTCCACAAGTCCTGAACGGTCGGATTGTTGTTGGCGGTGATGCCGTAGATCACGTCGAGCCCGGCGATATTTGTGGTGCTCGCATAGCGCACATCGGCATTGTCCCAAGACCAGGTGTGCTTGAACTGGTCGGCTGGCGTACCAGTCAATGAGGACACTGGGTCGGGCGAGCTATAGGTGACCTGGACGAACGCGCCGACATTGCTGGTGATCGCTCCGCCCCAGAACAGACTGAACGGCGACAGCACGGTGTTATCATTCGGCTGGTAGGGATCCGTCGCAGTGCCGATAACGATTGTCTCGCCGTCGAGCAGCTTGAGGTGGCGATCGCTCCCGAACCGGAGCGTCCGACTCAGGACTTCGGGCGCGTTCCGCTTCACGAAGATGTTTCGCTCGAAGGCGAGCCAGGGCGGCAGCCTGTTGTACGCTTCGCCGAGGACGTCGGTCATCTTCTCGTCGTTGGCGGCGCGCTCCATCGCGTAGCGGTGCGTGTAGCGGGCGTAGCAGTAGGCACAGCCGAAGGCGCACCCGATGTAGGGGTTGATGGACCAGAACCCCATGCCGGTCGTCTCGGGGCCGTTCAGGACGCTCTTCGCCGGCGAGGCGTAGTACCGGATGTCCTTCTGCTCCCCGATGACCGGGAGCTGGCGGGCGGTGCGCTCGTACGCTTCCCCGAACAACCCAGGGTCCTTGAGCTTCATATACCGAATATATCCCGAAGCCATTGATCCTGTCTAGATCGGGGCGGCGCAGCCCGACGCTGCGAATGCCATCGCAGGCGCCGCGATACAGTGCGTGTCAATTGCGCCGTATGAAAGCTTCCGGCGAAGCGGCCTCAGTTCGCTTTCAGCTGCCTGGCTTGGTATTCGATGCGCCGTCGAAGCGAAGAAAAGTCAGAACGTAAACCCGAGGGCGGCTCCATTCTGCGTCGGCCTCACAAAGAAGTGGGCGTAGCTCGAATCGCGCGAGATTCGGAGCGCGTGGATCGCGGAAAAGCCGCCGAAAATCAGAGAGAGCTGCGTTTTTGAGAGAGACGACGTCCGCGCCATGAAGCTGATGTCGCTCACGGAGCCGTTGCGACCTATGGTTATGTAGAAGAGCGTCGTGCCGATTCCGCCGGCGAGGATTCCGCGCTCGATCGCGCCGCCGCGCGAGTGCGGGATGTCCAGGATGGCTTCGTCAATGAGCGCCTGCGTCGTCAGTCCCGCGGCGGAAAAGAGAAATTGCTTGTGCGGCTCCTTGTTGCTGTCGATCCCCGAATAGACGGTGGGCCGGCCTTTGTCGAACCCGATGTATGGGTGAAAGCCGAGCGCGAGAGAGGTGAGAATGTGCGCGCTCTCGTGCGCGAGAAGGCTGACGCCGGCGCCGATCACGAATCTCTTCCAGTAGCTGTCGGACGGCCCAGCCGGATTCACCGATGAGTACTGCTGACCGCTGGCGGTCACGGGTAAGCTCGAGAGCAGCATGACGGCTATCATGCCGGAGATCATTGCGCGACATGATCTCGAACTTATCTTTTTCGCCAAATACTCTCCGTGGAGCAGGTAATCGATGGCTGAACGCTTATCTGATATTTCGATCCAGCGAGAGCTCGGGAATCTCCCGGGCTGGAGCCGTCGCGGAGACGTGATCACCAAGACTTTTCAGTTTCGGGATTTCCTCACCGGAATTGATTTCGTAGCGTCGGTGGCCAAAGCGGCCAACGCGGCGGATCATCACCCCGACATCGACATCCGCTATACGAAAGTCATTTGCGCGCTGAGCACGCACTCGGCCGGCGGGATTACGCAGAAAGATCTCGATATGGCCAAAAAGATTGATCAGGCGCAGGAGAAGATCGGGTCGTGAACTAACAACCTGACAGCTCTGCTACTCTCGCCTCCCGCCCGTTCAGTTGCTTCTAGTTTCTGCGGTTCCCCAGAACACGGAGTACCGCCATGAACATATTCAACAAATCGAGATAGATCTGAACGGCTGCGCCAACGTACTCGTCGGGCCCGTAGAAGTTGCGGAGCCGCCAGGTGTCGAACACCAGCAGTCCGCTGAACAGGAGCACTGCAACTGACGCCAGCCAGAGTTCGACCATGGCGTTCCGGAAAAAGAAGTTCAGAAGCATCGTGCCTATCAGCACCCACAGGCCGACGATGAGAAAGCTTCCCCAGGCGCTGAAATCGCGGCGGCTCACGAAAGCGTAGAGGGTGAGAATTCCAAAGGCGCCGATCGTCAGCACCGCCGCCTGGCCGATGAGTCCCGGCTGCGTCCGTCCATAGAAGAAGAGCGCCGGCGAAATGATCACACCCATCACGAAGTTGAACAGCAGAACGAGGCCGATGTTCATCGGGAACACGGCCTTCTGGCGCGTGGCGAGCAACAGCGGCGCCAGCGAGCAGAAGAACGCGATGAAGGGATGCTGCGCCACCGCCTGCATGAGCTGCGGCTGCGACAGTCCGAAGGAAGCGCCCACCATCGTCACCAGAACACTGACAAGCACCAGTGAGTAGGTCCGGCGAACGAGAGTAGCTCTCTCTTCGCCGGTACGGACCAGCGTTCCAGTTTGATATGACACACCCATTTGACTAGCTCCTAAAAGGTCGAACGTGCGACAATATATTACCCCGCACTTCCCGTTGCGATTCGGTCCAATAGCGGCGGCAGGTGCTTGATGTCGTCGAGAAAGTAGGTCGGCTTATAGGGCTCCAGCGCCGAGCGCGTGAACGGGCCCCAGAGCGCTGCGATCGTGACCACACCGGCCGCGTTGCCCGATTTGATGTCGTGCGGCGAATCGCCGACGAACACGGCTTCATTGGCTCCGTATTCGAGCTTCTCGAGCGCCGCCCGGACCGGATAGGGGTCGGGTTTATGGATGTGCACCGAGTCGTAGCCGATCGCCACCTCTATGTAGTCGTCGGCCCCGATGAACTTGAGACCGCGCTCCATCATCATGTTGCCCTTGCTTGTCACCACGCCCATCGGGTGACCGCGTTGGTAGAGAAGGGCGAGCGTATCGATGACTCCCCCGTAGTGGGCCATCAGCTGGTCGTGATTCTCGTTCTGAAAGGTCCGGTAGCGATTGACGAGACGCTCACGATCTTCGTCGGACTCGACGTACGGCGTGAGCTGCTTGGGCAGCGGAGTGCCCAGCCCCTCGATCCATTCGGCATCGGTCGGCTGCCGCGGCCGGCCCTGAAACGTGTGCTTCATCGACGCGAGCAGGAGCGCGATGGAATCGACCAGCGTACCGTCAAGATCGAACAGGACGGCCCAGGGACGCGCTTCAGTCATGCTGGCAAAATAAGCGATCGCACTGCGGCGTTGTAATGGGGGATTGCGGGCTATATTACGAGGACCATGTCACCCGCTGCCGGTGCCGCTTTGCGCACGAGCTTCAGCAAACTCTTCGATGAGATCGGAACCGTAGATCAGGTCGGGATCGAAGAGCGCGTGGCCAAGTTCACCACCCGAAGCATCAAGAAGGGCTCCAAGCTGTGGGGCCTCAAGACTGCGGTCTCGATGGTCGACCTCACGACCCTTGAGGGCAAGGACACCCCGGGCAAGATCGCATCCCTCTGCCAGAAAGCCCGGCGTCCCAGTTCCGATCCGGACGTGCCGCCGGTTGCGGCGGTTTGCATCTATCCCTTCCTGGTGAAACACGCGGCCCGCTGGCTGGCTGACACGGCGATCAAGGTCGCGTCTGTCGCGACTGCATTTCCGTCAGGACAGAGTCCGCTGCCGCTCCGACTCGAAGAAGTTCGTACCGCCGTCTCCGACGGCGCGGACGAGATCGACATGGTCATCAATCGCGGGCTCTTTCTTTCCGGAGAGCTCAACGCCGTGCAGGACGAGATCAGCGCGGTGGTCGAAGCGTGCGGCGACGCGCAGCTCAAGGTCATCCTCGAAGTGAGCGAGCTCGACACCTACGACAATGTTCGCGCGGCCTCGTTTCTCGCGATGCAAGTGATTCGTCCCGGCGACTTCATCAAGACGAGCACGGGTAAGGCATCCGGAAGCGCGACGCTTGCCAACACGCAGGTGATGATCGAGGCCATCCGCGATTTCTATCTCGCGACGGGCATTGCGATAGGGATGAAGCCGGCGGGCGGGATCAGGACCGCGAAGCAGGCGCTTCATTACCTCGTCGCGGTCAAGGAGACGCTCGGTGACGCGTGGCTGAATTCGTCGCGCTATCGTTTCGGCGCGAGCTCACTGCTCAACGACTTGCTCCGCCAGATCGAAAAAGAAAAGACCGGCGCGTACCAGGCGCCCTATTACTTCACGGAAGCTGCCGAGAGCTACTGACATGACCACTCCTAGAGCTATTGCGCGCCCCGCGGCGACGGCCAGCTCGGTTCCGCAGCTGATATTCGGCGATCTGTGGGAGTACGATCCAGCGCCTGAGACCGCCGATCCGAAGCTGAAGCCGAGGTACGATCTCTTCATCGGGGGCAAGTTCGTCGCGCCAAAATCGGGTAAGTACTTCGACTCGATCAATCCAGCTACCGAAGAAGTTCTCGCCCAGATCGCGCTCGCGAATCAGGCTGACGTCGACGCTGCGTATCAGGCAGCGCAGAAGGCGTTCGGTCCGTGGAGCAGGCTCGCCGGCACCGAACGCGGCAAGTATCTCTTTCGCATCGCGCGCCTCATTCAGGATCGCGCGCGTGAATTTGCAGTTGCCGAGTCGATGGATGGCGGCAAGCCGATCAAGGAATCGCGCGACTTCGACGTGCCGATGGCGGCGGCGCATTTCTTCTACCACGCGGGCTGGGCTGACAAGCTCGAATACGCGTTCCCTGGCGCCACGGTCGTTCCGCTCGGCGTAATCGGTCAGGTGATTCCCTGGAATTTCCCGCTGCTGATGCTGGCGTGGAAGATTGCGCCCGCTCTGGCGATGGGAAATACTGTCGTGCTCAAGCCGGCGGAAACGACATCCGTCACCGCGCTCAAATTCGCCGAGCTGTTGCTCGAGGCGGAGCTTCCGCCCGGCGTGGTGAACATTGTTTGCGGAGCCGGCGAGACCGGAGCGGCGGTAGTCACGCA
>JADGQU010000453.1 GCA_017881545.1 Gemmatimonadaceae bacterium | reverse complement strand
CGTAGATCATCTCGTAGACGACGCTGAAGCGATCTCCCTTGCGAAGATCCGTGTGGAAGTCGATGTCGGTGGCGAACACGCGAGCCAGTTGCATCGCGATCGCATCGGGAATCCCGGCGGCGTCGGTCGCGGCGAACAGCGACGAGCGGATCATCGCCGACTTGTACACCAGGCGCGGCGCTTCGCTTACCGCCCGTTGCTGCGTGCGAAGTCCATCGGCGGCGCGCGTGACCTCGAGCATCGTCGTCGGATTCATGAAATAGCGAAGCGCGAGAAGCTCGCCTTCCGCGCCGCGCTCGGCCTGGATCGTCCGGCCGGGAACGAGCTGGCGGAAGATCATGCGGCCCTTGTCGTCGCGTTTCAGGAATTCGATCGACTTGGAATCGCTCACGCCCAGGCGATCGAAGAGTGCCGCAACCGTGTCTCCGCGAAGCACCCGCTCCTGGGAAACATAGCGCGGCTCTTTTTCACCCGTGGGGACTGCTTCGGATAGTTCGATGGGCTCGGCGGTTACGCGGATCTCGCCATCCGCCGGGGCCGTCCCGGGAGCGATGCCGAAGGCGGTCACGACCGCCAGGGGAGGGGTACAAACGATGAGGAGCGCGAGCGCGAGCCGCCGGGCGATGCCGAGTCGAAGAGGACGCTGGGCTAGAATGTCGGCTTTTTGAGCGGTCATCGCTGCTGTGTCGGACTAGTCGGGCAGAGCATATCAGAATCGAACTCCACAGGCCGCCAAAAATGGAATCAAATCAATGACTCAGTTGCAAGAATTACCCGTCATCCTGCGCGGCGTCGACGAGCTGATCGTGGAAGAGGACTTGCGCCGGAAGCTGGCGCGGGGGAAGCCGCTGCGCGTCAAGGCCGGGTTCGATCCGACGGCCCGGGATCTGCATCTCGGGCATACCGTCGTCCTGAACAAGATGCGGCAGTTCCAGGACCTCGGACACCACGTTATGTTCCTGATCGGCGATTTCACCGGAATGATCGGTGATCCGAGCGGCCGCAACGCGACGCGCCCGCCGCTCACGCCCGAGCAGATCGCCGACAACGCGGACACCTACAAGGTGCAGGTCTTCAAGGTCCTCGATCCCGACAAGACGGAGATTCTCTTCAACTCGACCTGGTGCGAGCAGTTGGGCGCCTCGGGGATCATCAAGCTCGCCGGCAAGTACACGGTGGCGCGCATGCTCGAACGCGACGATTTCTCCAAGCGCTTCGCGGAGCAGCGGCCGATCTCCATCCACGAATTCCTCTATCCGCTCATGCAAGGCTACGACTCGGTTGCGATGAAGGCCGATGTCGAGCTCGGCGGCACCGACCAGAAATTCAACCTGCTGGTGGGCAGGGACCTGCAGAAGGATTTTGGGCAGGAGCCGCAGGTGATCATCACCGTGCCGCTGCTCGAGGGCATCAACGGCGTGGAGAAGATGTCGAAGTCGCTCGGCAACTACGTCGGCATCGACGACCCGCCCGGCGAGATGTTCGCCAAGCTCATGTCGATTTCGGACGAGCGGATGTGGCGCTACATCGAGCTCCTGTCCTTCGAGTCGATCGCCACCATCTCGGGGTGGAAGGCATCGGTCGAGCGCGGCTCGAACCCCCGTGACGTCAAGGTCGGGTTCGCGCAAGAGATCGTCGCGCGCTTCCACGATCGCGCTGCCGCGGGCGCCGCCCTCGAGGAATTCGAATCGCGCTTCCGGCACGGGGGCGTCCCCGAGGACCTGGTCGACCAGCTCATCGATGCCCCTGCCGAGGGCGTGCCGGTGGCGCAGGGCCTGAAGTCGTCGGGAGTTTGCCCGAGCACTTCGGACGCCGCGAGGATGATCGAGCAAGGCGGGGTGAAGGTCGATGGGGAAAAGGTGACCGACAAGGGGCTGAAGCTCTTTGCCGGCTCGACCCACGTGCTCCAGGTCGGCAAGCGAAAGTTCGCCAGGGTGACCCTCAGGAAGCCGGCCCCATAAAGAATCCGGGCGAGTGGTTGCCCGTCTCGAACGAAACGGCGTATAATCGACGGTTCTGCTGATCGGTCGCGAGGCGCCAGAGGTCTTGGTGAGACGCACTCGATTCGGCATCGCTCTTTAACAAGTTACAGCCGATAGAGGTGGGTGCTGGGTGTGCTTAGTCTCGCTCCTGCAATTGGGGTGGGGCGTCAAAGCAATACTGCAGTGCTCACTTTGGATCTTTGTGATTCTTTGTGAGTAGTAACTGGATTGAACTGAAGAGTTTGATCCTGGCTCAGATTGAACGCTGGCGGAATGCTTTACACATGCAAGTCGAGCGGCAGCGCGGGGCAACCTGGCGGCGAGCGGCGAACGGGTGAGTAATGCATCGGAACATGTCCATTCGTGGGGGATAGCCCGGCGAAAGCCGGATTAATACCGCATACGCCCTGAGGGGGAAAGCGGGGGACCTGCAAGGGCCTCGCGCGAATGGGTTGGCCGATGTCCGATTAGCTAGTTGGTGGGGTAAAGGCTTACCAAGGCGATGATCGGTAGCTGGTCTGAGAGGATGATCAGCCACACTGGGACTGAGACACGGCCCAGACTCCTACGGGAGGCAGCAGTGGGGAATTTTGGACAATGGGGG
>JADGQU010000452.1 GCA_017881545.1 Gemmatimonadaceae bacterium | reverse complement strand
ACTCCCGCGCGGAATTGAACTCCCTCCGCCTCGAGCTGGCCAAGGCGAAGATCGAGTACCGACTTCTCCAGCTTGAACTCGGGAATTCCGTAGCGAAGGAGTCCGCCAACTCTCTCATTTTTTTCGAACACGACGACAGTGTGCCCCGAGCGACGAAGCTGCTGCGCGGCAGCCATGCCCGCGGGCCCGGAGCCGATCACAGCAACCTTGAACCCCGTCGTTCTCCGGGGCGGACGCGGCACGACCCAACCCTCCGAGAAGCCGCGATCCGCGATCGTTTGCTCGATGTGCCGGATTGCGACGGGCTCGTTCACCAGACCGAGCACGCACGCAGACTCGCAGGGCGCCGGGCAGAGGCGGCCGGTGAGCTCCGGGAAATTGTTGGTGGCGTGGAGAGACTCGAGCGCCGAGCGCCATTCCCCATGCTGCACGAGGCCGTTCCACTCGGGGATGATGTTCCGCACGGGACAACCGGAATCGCCCTGGCAGAACGGCACTCCACAGTCCATGCAGCGCGCCGCCTGAGTGCGCACCGCATCCTCGGGCACCGGCCCATAGAACTCGCGCCAGTGCTGCACGCGGTCTTCCACCGCCTGCCTGGCAGGTGTCGCGCGTCGAAGTGTGAGAAACGCCTTCGGATCAGCCATGACGCGCCTCCCCTATCGCCAACCCGCGCCGCGCGGCGGGGCTCGCGGCTGTTGCGTCGGCTTCTGCCCGACGCTCCATGGCCAGCCGGTACTCCTTTGGCACGACGGCGACGAACAGCCGCTGCGCCCGGTCCCATCTTCCCAGCTCGCGTTTCGCGCGCGCACTGCCGGTGTACCGCGCGTGCTGCTCCACCAGGCGCCGCAACAGCTCCAGCTCGCTGGAGTTTGTGACCGGCCCAAGCTCCACCAGTGCCATGTTGCACTGCTGCTCCAGCTCACCGAACTCGTCGAGCACGAACGCCATTCCACCGCTCATTCCGGCGCCGAAGTTCCGGCCCGTGCGGCCAAGCACCACGACGGTGCCGCCTGTCATGTACTCGCAGCCGTGATCGCCGACTCCTTCCACCACCGCGACCGCCCCGCTGTTGCGCACGCCGAAGCGCTCGCCCGCGATTCCGGCGAAGTACGCTTCGCCCGACGTCGCGCCGTAGAGCACAGTGTTGCCCACCAGAACCGTCTGGTCAGGAATGAACTGCGCGGACCGCGGATGCCGCACAATCAAGCGTCCGCCGGAAAGTCCCTTGCCGACGTAGTCGTTCGCCTCACCCTCGAGCTCGAGCGAAAGCCCGCGCGCCGCGAATGCTCCGAAGCTCTGACCCGCCGATCCGTTGAACTTGAAGGAGATGGTGTCGTCGGGTAGACCAGCGTCGCCAAACCGACGAGCGATCTCGCCGGAGAGCGTCGCGCCAATCGCACGATCGGCATTCGTGATGGTCAACGTCGCCTTCACGGGTTCTCTGTCGTCGAGCGCGGGTTGCGCCAGCTCGACGAGCTTTCTGTTCAACCTTCTCTCTTCCTCGGAACTGTCCAGCCTCAGCCTGACGTACCGGCGCGCCACACGCTCCGGGAGCGCGCGAGTCGCTGGCATCGCCAGGTGCAGAAGCGCGGAAAGATCCAGCGTGCTCGCCTTCGGCTGATCTGTGGACGGCAAGGCGCGCAGCATGTCGCTGCGGCCGATCATCTCGTCCATCGTGCGGAAGCCCAGTCGCGCCATCAGCTCGCGCACTTCCTCGGCGATGAAGAAGAAGTAGTTCACGACGTGCTCCGGTTGGCCGCTGAATCTTGCGCGCAGCTCCGGATCCTGCGTCGCGATGCCGACCGGACACGTGTTGAGATGACACTTCCTCATCATCACGCACCCTTCGACGATCAGCGGAGCAGTCGAAAATCCGAATTCGTCGGCGCCAAGCAGTGCGGCGACAACGACGTCGCGCCCTGTCTTCAGCTGGCCGTCCGTCTGCAACCTTACACGTCCGCGCAGACCGTTGATCACGAGCGTCTGCTGCGTCTCGGCCAGCCCCAGCTCCCACGGACTCCCGGCGCGCATGATGCTCGAGAGCGGGGAAGCGCCAGTGCCACCGGAGTCGCCCGAGATCAGAATCAGATCCGCGCGCGCCTTTGCCACACCGGCCGCGACAGTGCCCACTCCCGCTTCGGCCACCAGCTTCACGGACACGGCCGCCTTTGGGGCGATTGCCTTGAGGTCGTAGATCAGCTGCGCGAGATCTTCGATGGAGTAGATGTCGTGGTGCGGCGGCGGCGAGATGAGCGTCACGCCCGGCGTCGAGTGCCGCGTCTTCGCGATTATCGCGTCGACCTTGTGCCCCGGGAGCTGGCCTCCTTCGCCGGGCTTTGCCCCCTGCGCAATCTTGATCTGCAGCTCCGCCGCGTTCACCAGATACTCCGCCGTCACTCCGAAGCGCGCCGACGCGACCTGCTTGATGGCGCTGTTGCGCTCGGTACCAAACCGCGCGGGATCTTCGCCGCCCTCACCGCTGTTGCTGCGACCGCCCAGGCGATTCATAGCGATTGCGAGCGTCTGATGCGCTTCCGCGCCCAGCGACCCGAACGACATCGCTCCGGTACAGAATCGACGCGTG
>JADGQU010000133.1 GCA_017881545.1 Gemmatimonadaceae bacterium | reverse complement strand
CTCGAAGGCGGTCATCGCGAGGTTCTTTCCCATCGTGATTGCGCCCCATCCACCGACGGAGTGGATGCGCAGCGCCGTGGAGCCCTGCGGCAGAAGATTTACGTCGCCCGCCGAGTGGACAGCGAGCTCGCCGAGCCGCGGATAGCTGTCGAGCAACTTCTCCTGCCAGATCTGAAGCTTCGGCAACCGCGTGCCTTCGCGGACGAAATCGATATCCAGGTAGAACTGCCGCGTGCGCGCCTTGCCTGGCAGCATGTTGTCCACCGCCGCGACAATGTCGCCCGGCTGCAGATCGCGGCTGCCGAGCCCGAAGCAGGCGCTGAAGAAGTCGGGCACCTGTTCACCGCGAATGGGGAGAACCCCCGCGTAGGGGAGCGGCGAGCCGGTGGCGACGCGTCCGTTCTCGACGGCTTTCGACATCGCCGCGCGAATCTCGCGCAGCAGCGGCGGATCCACCGCGAGTGGCTGATCGGTGCGCTCCATCACCACCACGCCTTTCTTCCCGGCGAGCAGATCGACGATCAGGTCAGCGGGGAACGGCCGGAACATCACGAGGTTGACGACACCGACCTTGAGCCCGGTCGAGCGGAGGTGATCGGCGACGGCCTCCGCGTTCGAGACGACGGAGCCCTGGCCAACGATCACCCACTCGGCGTCATCGGTGCGATAGCCCATCACCCGCGCATACTCGCGTCCCGTGAGCGCCGCGTATTCATTGAACGCGCGATCGGTGAGGTCGGCGATGTGGTCGAAGTAGAACGGCCGCTGCGCCGCCACGCCCTGCGCGTAGCTGTCCTGGTTCTGCACCACGCCGAGCATTGCCGGGTAGTCGAGATCGAACGACTCCGGAATGCGGCGGCGCTTGTTCCCGAATACGAGTCGCTGGGCCGGTGTCGGCGAATCGATCAGGTCGGCCGGATCGCCGAGGAACCTCTTGATGAGATCGCGCTCGGGAAGTCGCAGCAGCTCGATCACGTGACTGGTGAGGAAACCGTCCTGCGCGATGATGCCGGGGTTGAGCGAGAGCTCGGCGACGCGGTGGGCGATGAGGTTGAGGTCGGCGCACTCCTGGACGTCCTTGGCGAAGAGCTGGAAGAATCCCGTGTCGTCGACAGCGTGATAGTCGTCGTGGCCGGCGTGTACGTTGAGCGCATGCTTGGTAATCGCCCGCGCGGCGACGTTGAGCACGTAGGTGAGTCGCTTGCCGACCGCGGCGTAGAGCGACTCGTGCATGTAGGCGATTCCCTGCCCGCTCGAAAAGTTGGTCGCGCGGAGGCCGGCCATCGACATCCCGGCGGTCACGGCTGCAGCGGCGTGTTCACCCTCGGGTTCGAAGAAGAGCAGTCGCCGGCCGTTCACATTGCGCTTTCCTTCAGCTACCGCGACGGCCCAACCCTCGCCCATCTGCGTGGACGGAGTGATGGGATACGCTCCGGCTGCTTCGCTTGCCGCTGTTTCCATCGCGACGATCGCGGCGCTGCCGTCGAGCGCCTGCAGCACACCCGGAAAGGGCGGGGCGTCCTGAGTAGCTTCTTTCCGCTTCGAGGTTGTCCACATCTTCATTGTCAAGCACTCCCGGAAATCGCCAGCGCGGGTGAGAACTGCGCGCCGGAGAGCCACACTATTGCACCAGTTGGGCACCGCTCCGCGGCATGCGGCTCGGCCAGCCCGATTTTGTTGTAGTTGAGCACAGCCACCCCTGTGGCGACGTTGATCAGTCCAGCGGCGGCGTCTTGTACGCACTTGCCGCATGCCGTGCACGCCACCTTGCACTGCTCGAGAACATCGTCGCCGTTGATCAGGTTCTTGCATTGCACGAGCAGACCCGCATTTACGGGCCGCAGCTCGAACAGGAATTTCGGACACGCTTCCACGCAGTCGCCGCACGCCGTGCACTTGTCGATGTCAACGACCGGAAGTCCGGTCTCGCTCATGTGGATCGCGTCGAAATCGCACACGTGCTCGCAGTCGGCGAGCCCGAGACATCCCCAGGCGCAGCCCTTCCCTCCCCCGGCGACGGCCGCGGCCGCCGCGCAGGTGGCGAGTCCCCGATACTCGGCCTGGTAGCCGGCGACATCGCTGCCGCCCCCGCAGAGCAATCGCGCGACATTCTTTACCGCTTCTCCGGCATCAACTCCGAGAAAGCCGGCGATCTGCTCACGCGCTGCCTCGCCCGACACCGTGCACTGCGCCGGCGTCACCGTGCCTGCTACGGCTTGCTCGGCGAACGCGCGGCAACCGGGGAGTCCGCAGGCTCCGCAGTTGGCGTTCGGCAGCATCTGCGCGACGATGTCGATGCGCGGATCTTCCCACACCCAGAGCCGCTTGTTGGCGATCGCGATGAACACGCCGAACACCAGTCCGACGCCACCGAGGATGAGGACCGCAACAAGGGTATCCGACATGGCCTTTAAGGACTGCCGTCGGTAGTCGATTGATCGAGTAGCCAGGCGGTGAGTCGTTCGGCGGGATCGTAGCTGCCACTGCTGCCAGCCGCGACGAGTACTTCAGCGGGATTCGCAGCCAAAACCGGTTGCTGAATGAGTGCTTTTAGATGAGACAGATCGTCACGCTGCTGCCACGCGCTGCGGGCGCCGAGAGATTGGCGTGGTTGTGCAGCCGGCATGTGCGTGACCTCGATGCGCTGCCACATAGCTGATCCTGCGCGCGGGTCGTGGATGAATCGGGCTTCCGCCCCGCTCATTACGGCGATGATTGCGGGTCCGTCGAAATCAGTGACCCTTTCCAGCACTTTCATGTCGCCAGCTTGCGCGACGAACACGCCGGGTGACACGAGCCGTGCCAGAGGCGCGGCTGTGCAGGGTTCCGTTACCAGCAGGACGAGACGGACCCAACCATCGATCAGCGGAGCAAGCTCGAACGGATCGAGGTCGCCACCATCGACGCGTACAACGAGAGGTGGAGCGAACTTGCGCTCGGCGGCCGACCAGAGCTCGAAGGGATGTCCGTCCAACAACGACTGGTGTTGCGCGGGGTCGTAGGTGCGACGCCGTACCTGGTCGATCACCGTTGCGGCGCCGAACACCGAGCCGAGCGTTGCGAGGCGTGCGCGGATCGCCGCGGCGAGCGGCCTGCCAGGGCTCACATCGACGACGAACTCCTCGTCGCCGGCACGAAGAAAAGTCTCGAGTACTACAGCGGCGCACTCTACCGCGGCCTGAGCGAGGGGATCGAGCGGTCCCGCGCCCGAGGAGATCATCGCAAAACGGTCGGCGTCTATCAGTCGGCCGCCAAAATCTCCGAGCGTGCCGCGGGCCTGCCCCGAGCCAGATCCAGAAGCTAGAGTACTGCTGGCTCGCTCCAGTGCGCCGGAAACGGCGAAGCGAAATGCCGCCATCCGGGGACGGAGCGCTGCAAGCGCGGCGACGACGCGTTCGTCAGACTGCATAGTGGTCGAGCTCCTGGTTCAGGAGAGCGATTCGCTCGCTGCTCGTGACTTTGGGTGGCTTCCGCAGCAGATCGTAGCGGGCGCGTGCTTCATTCCTGTAGAAGAGCCCGAGCCGGATGCGCGTGGAATCTTCGGCGAGCCTCCTCGCGGAATCGAGATCCGACGGATCGTGTGTCGCGCGAGTCTTGTAGATCTTGTCGAGCTCGGGCGCGACGATTCCATCGTCGTGCATGAGCAACTCGATCGATCCCGGGTTTTTCACCGCCTCTTCGTACATGCCCTGCGTGTACATCGGGCAGCGCTGGAGAATTCGTACGAACGAGAAGCCCGGGTGGCGGTACGCCGCGCGAAGCGTGGCGTACAGATGCGCTGGCACCCACTCCGCCGTCTGCGCGACGAAAGACACGTTCGTGGTACCGAGCGTCGTGCTCAGCGGATTCAGCGGCGGAAGAAAGCTGCCGAAGGGTTGAGTGTTCGTCTTGAATCCCTGTGGCGTCGTCGGTGACGTCTGCTTCTTCGTCAAACCGTAGATGCTGTTGTCGAGCAACATCGCCACCATGTGGATGTTGTAGCGTATGGCATGGATCCAGTGCGCGGCACCAATGGAGCAGCAGTCGCCGTCTCCCATCACGACGAACACGTCGAGATCGGGGCGATGCAGCTTCACTCCGGTCGCCACAGGCAGCGCCCGTCCGTGCAATCCGTGAAAGCCGTACGTCTTCAGATAGTGGGGAAATCGGCTCGAGCATCCGATCCCCGACACGAACACCGTCTGCTCGGGCTTCAGCTGCTCGGCGACGAGAAGCTTCTCGACAGCGGTGAGAATCGAGTGGTCCCCGCAGCCGGGGCACCAGCGGGCCGTTGCTCCCTCGTAATCGCCGAGCGCGAACTCACGCTCATCGTCGTCGAGCAGCGGCAGAATGGCGCAGTGTGTCATGGCCGGTCCCCGGTCAAAGTGAGTACTGCGTCGCGTATTGCCTTGTGAATGAAGCCCGGCCGCAACGACTCGCCCGGCACGCGCGTCCAGCAATCCACATCGCACAGCGTCTGCGCGCGAAGCAGCATCGCCAGTTGTCCTCGGCGCCTGTTCTCTTCGGTGATGAATGGATCGCCGGGCTGATCGCTGTAATTGATCTCGACCGTCATCACCTTCCTGAAGCGCGAGAAGATCTCCTTGAGTCCCGGTTGCAGGGGCGACAGGAATGTCAGATGGATCGAGGACGCGCGAATGCCCTCCGCGCGGGCCCTCTCGACACCTTCCTCGATGGCGCCCTTCGTACTGCCCCAGCCGACGACGAGTAAGTCGCCATCCTGGTCGCCGTTTATGGCGGGCCGGAGCAGCGTTTGTTGAAGGACCGCCAGTTTGCGGCTTCGCATCGCCGTTGCGTGCTGATGCACACCGGCGCCGTACGCGACCTTGCTGCCCTCGTCGTGCGAGAGCCCTGTGAGCGTGAACATCCCGCCTGGTTGCCCAGGTATCGAACGCGGCGACGTACCCATCCGCGCGTCCCACTCGTAGGGACGCTGCCCCGTCTTCACCGGTCCGAGGTCCAACTCGGGCGCGAGCCATTCTTTCTTCAGCTGCGGGCGCGGGAAGGGTTGCACCCCCGTCGAGAGATTCGCGTCCGAGAGAATGATCACTACCGTGCGGAAGGTCTCGGCGATCTGACGGGCGGTGATCACTGCATGGAAGCACTCTTCGATCGTTGCCGGCGCGATCACGACGCGCGGGGCGTCACCGGGCTCCGCGAACAGCGCGGCGAGGAGATCCGACTGTTCCACCTTGGTCGGCAGGCCGGTGCTCGGCCCGCCACGCTGCACGTCGATGATCACGAGCGGGATCTCGGTCATGACGGCGAAGCCGATGAACTCCGTCTTCAGCGCGAAACCCGGCCCCGACGTGATGGTGAACGCAACTTTGCCCGAGTACGACGCACCGATGGCCGCGCCAACGGCCGCGATCTCATCCTCCCCCTGATGCAGAATGCCGCCGAATTTCGAGAAAACCTCGGCCAGATAGTGCGAGACCGAAGTTGCCGGCGTGATGGGATACATCGCGCAGAACTCCATTCCCGACGCCAGCACGCCCATGCCGAGAGCCTCGTTGCCATTCATCACGACGAGGGCTTCGGTCGGAGGATTGGTTGGAACTTCGATCCGGAAATCCAGGTTGGCTGCCGCCCATTCCATGCCGAGCCGCAAGAGCCCGAGGTTTCTCTGATAGACCTCTTCGGATTTCTTGCGGAATGCGTACGCGATCTGCTCTTCGATTCGCTCCAGGCTGCGGTCGTAGATGTACGCCAGTAGCCCAAGCGCGAACATGTTCTTCCCCTTCCGCGGATTCTCGTCGATGGTGAGGCACTGCTCCTCCATCGGGACTTCGATGATCCGGTACGATTGCGCGGCGAGCTCGGAGCGGGCCTTGTCCCACGCGGCGCGGATGTCAGGGTTGGTGTGCGAGGCCCAGGAATTCTCCAGCAGAACTATCGCGTCGCTGGCGAGCGCGCCGAGTCGGTGGCGGCCGAGCAGGACTTGCTCGTTGAAGGCGACGACGAGGTTGGTCTCGTCGCCCCAGTTGGTGATCGGGCCGGTGCCGAAACGGATCCGGTTGCCGCTCGCGCCCTCGGCGGTTCGCGGAGGCGGCTGAATCTCGGCCGGTATGATCTCCACCGTCCAGACTCCGTTGCCCATCTTGGCGGAGACCGCACCGAAGATCTGACCGCACTTCTGCGCGCCCTCTCCGGCGTCGGAGACTATCTCTATAGTATGTTCCGGCCGTTTCAGGACGCTCGGTGCAATGCGAAGCTCTGGACCGACGGGTATGGCGACAGCGGTCATTGGCGTAGACACCTCTTTTCGGGAAAGAATCCGATACTGCAATTCTCCCCTTTAGGGTCAAAGTGTCAGTCAGTATTAAGGGGGCGACTTTGTAGGGGATTCCCTTGGATAAAGGCGGTATTCGCCGGAGGTCTGGAGCGAGCTCTGCTGGTAAGGTGGTGCTGATTTTTCAAACTGGCCCGCCCCTGCTGCTGTCCCATAGTCAGGAGGCCCACCATGTTCACTTCTTTCCTCGCTGCACCGCTAATCATGGCGTTGCAAACTCAATCGCCCACGATTGACACGACCGTGGCGTTCCGTCCGACGCGCTACGATCTGAATATGAAGGTCGATATTCCGAACAAG
>JADGQU010000018.1 GCA_017881545.1 Gemmatimonadaceae bacterium | reverse complement strand
AACATGACCAACATGCTCGGCGCGGGACCGTTCATCACGATCCCGCTGCTCATGACTGCGCTGGGCGGCCCGCAGGCGATGCTCGGGTGGATCGTCGCGCTCGTGATCGTGATCTGCGACGGAATGGTATGGAGCGAGCTGGGCGCGGCGATGCCGGGGTCGGGCGGATCGTTCGTGTATTTGCGCGAGGCGTTCGGACGCGAGCGGCTCGGGCGACTGATGGCTTTCCTGTTCGTCTGGCAGTTCGTGCTCAGTGGGCCGCTCGAGATCGCGTCCGGGTACATCGGCTTCGCCCAGTACGCGAGCTACATCTGGAAGGGACTGACGCGCCCCGGCGTGATCGCGCTCGTTACGGTCGTGGGGCTGATCAACATCGCGCTCCTGTACCGGCGCATCAATTCGATCGCCAAAATCACGATCTCGCTCTGGGCGGGGACACTGGTCACGGTGCTGGCAGTGATCTTCGCGGGCGCGACGCATTTCGATTCGCACATCGCCTTTGACTTTCCGCCAGGGGCGTTCAACTTCTCGCTCGGCTTTTTCCTCGGTCTGGGCGCGGCATCGCGAATTGGGATCTACGATTACCTCGGCTACTACGACGTCTGCTACATCGGCGACGAGGTGCGCGACCCGGGGCGCGTCATTCCACGTTCGATCATGATCAGTACCGCTGCCGTGGCCCTCATTTACATAGGGATCAACTTCTCGATAATCGGAGTGGTGCCGTGGCGTGAGTTCGTGCCGGCCGACGCCCACCCGGAATCGAACTTCATCGTGTCGATCTTCATGCAGAAGCTTTACGGCACCGGCGTGGCGACGATTTTCACGCTGCTGGTTCTCTGGACCGCGTTCGGGTCGGTGTTCGCACTGCTGCTGGGTTACTCGCGCATCCCATTTGCGGCGGCGCAAAGCGGTTATTTCTTCCGCGCGTTCGGCCGGCTGCATCCGACGAAGGACTTTCCGTACGTCTCGCTGCTGGTGCTGGGAGCGATCTCGATCGTGGCGGGGTTCTTTTCACTGGGCACGGTCATCGATGCGCTCATCGTCACCCGCATCCTCGTGCAATTCATGGGACAGATCTTCGGCTTGATCCTGCTGCGCCGGCGAGCGCCGGACATGCCGCGCCCCTATCGGATGTGGCTCTATCCCATCCCGGCCCTGGTTGCACTGCTCGGCTGGATCTTCGTCTTCGCCACCACGCAGTTCGCGGTGATCCTGTTCGGTGTGGGCGTGCTGGCCCTCGGTTGCCTGGCGTTCCTGCTCTGGTCCTGGAACACCAAAGGATGGCCGTTCGCTCTCGAGGATCGGAGCGTGTTGACGCAGTGAGATCTCTGGGGAAACGTTGCCAGGCTTCAACGGAGCTTTAAAAGTGAAAAACTGGAAACCGCAAAAGATCCGATCCTGTTTGTTGAGAACAAAATGCATGCGAAGCCAAAGGAGAGCCGGTAGGATCTCGCGGTTGGCATTGTGGCCCCTGGTTGTTTTTTGCGCGATCGCCAGCACGGCGACGGCGCAGGAGCAGCTGGCGCTGCACACTGGCTGGCTCATTCAGTCGTCGGGAAAAGTTGGCGGTGACGGCGGAACGATCTCTTCCATCGCTTACCGTCCGACCGGCTGGTACCGCGCGACGGTGCCGTCGACCGTCGTAGGCACACTCGTCGAAGACAGCGTTTATCGCGACCCGTTTTTCGGGATGAATTTCCGCGCGCTGCCCGGAGTGACATACCCGATCGGACAGAACTTCACGCGCATGCCGATGGCGCCGGAGAGTCCGTACGCCACGCCATGGTGGTACCGCACGACCTTCCGCGTACCAGCGACGATGCGCGGCAAGCGCGTCACGCTGCACTTCGACGGCATCAACTACCGCGCGAACATCTGGCTGAACGGCCGCCGCCTCGCGGATTCGAGCGTGGTTGCCGGTACATACCGGCGCTTCGAGCTGGACATCACGGACGCGGTGAAACGAGACGGCGCGAACGTGCTCGCCGTCGAAGTCTTTGCGCCCACACCGCCCGATCTCCAGATAACATGGGTCGACTGGAATCCGTCGCCGCCGGACAAGAACATGGGGCTGTGGCAGCCGGTGTATCTCTCGGCCAGCGGTGACGTCGTTGTACGCAGTCCGGCAGTCGTAAGCCACGTCGACACCGCAACGTTGCGGAGCGCGGATCTCACAGTCGTTAGCGTTCTCCGAAACCTTGCATCCCACCCGATCACCGGAACGTTGCGCGGTCGGATCGGAAACGTAGCGTTCAGCCGGCAAGTAACGCTCGCGCCGCACGACAGCGCGCTGGCGCGGTTCACGTCCGACAGTTTTCCACAGCTTCACTTCGCGAACCCGCGCCTGTGGTGGCCCGTGCAACTCGGTAAGCCCGAACTCTACGATTTATCTCTCGAGTTCGTGACCGCCGGCCGAGTGTCGGACCGACAGCAGCTGCGCTTTGGTATCCGCGAAATCACCTCCGAAACCACGCCGAAAGGCGGACGCCTCTTTCGCGTAAACGGCCGTCGGATTCTCATCCGCGGTGGTGGCTGGTCGCCCGACCTGTTCTACCGTCAGCAGCCGGAACGCCAGGACGCGCAGCTCCGCTACGCGCTCGACATGCATCTCAACACCATCCGGCTGGAAGGCAATTACGAGAATGATCGCTTCTTCCAGCAGACCGACAGCCTCGGCTTGCTCGTCATGACCGGTTGGGTGTGCTGCAGCTCGTGGGAGCAATGGGCGAAGTGGGGGCCGGAGCAGTACGCGACTGCCGCGTCGTCGCTGCGCGATCAGATCCGCCGGATGCGGGGCCACCCGAGCGTCTTCGTTTGGTTGAACGGCAGCGACGGCCCACCCCCGGCGAACGTCGAGCAGATGTACCTGAACATCGAGCAGCAGGAATCATGGCCCAATCCCACAATCTCCTCCGCCAGCGCCAAGCCGGCCGAGTTCTCGGGAGCGAGCGGCGTGAAGATGACCGGGCCGTACGATTGGGTGCCGCCGTCATACTGGCTGCAGGACAGCACGCACGGCGGAGCGTGGGCGTACAACACGGAGACGAGTCCCGGCCCCGCGGTGCCACCGATCGAGAGCATGCGCCGCATGATTCCCGCGAGCTCACTCAAGTTGCCCACCGATAGCGTGTGGCTCTTCCACGCTGCGGGGGGACAGTTTGGGCACATGCTCGACTCCTACAACGCAGCGCTGTCGACGCGCTTCGGCGCGCCGACGAGCGTCGAGAACTACACCGTCACGGCACAGCTGATGACGTACGACGATGAGCGCGCGATGTTCGAGGCGTATCGCCGCAACCAGTTCGTCTCCACTGGAGTGATCCAGTGGATGTTCAACAATTCTTGGCCGTCGATTTATTGGCATCTGTTCGATTGGTACTTGCTGCCGGCGGGCGGCTACTTCGGCGCCAAGAAGGCAAACGAGCCCGTGCACGTGTTGTTCTCGTATGATGACCGGTCGATTGCGGTGGTCAACAGCAGCGCGAGTCATGCACCGCTACGCGGAGTGCATCTCCGGACCACGGTGTTCAATGTCGATGGTACGCAGAGACTGAGTCGCGACACCGTAATCGACATACCGCCAGACACCAGCATGCGCGTCTCGACTCTGCAGGAGCAGGCGGGCGTCAACGGAGCGTATCTGGTGGACCTGCGACTGGTCGATGCCGCCGGGCACCCGCTCAGCACCAACTTCTATTGGCTGTCGACGCGGATGGATGTGTTGTCCGATTCATCCACCTGGTACATGACGGCCGTCAAGAGCTACGCGGACTTCACCGCGCTCCGAAGCATGCCACAGGCGTCAGTGAATGCGACAGCGCGCTTCACCAATAGCGCCGGAACGGGACGGGCTCGCGTGACGCTGAAGAATCCCGGCAGGTCCATCGCGTTCTTTATGCGTTTGCAGGTGACGGGTCGCGGCGGAGAGGAAGCCTTGCCGGTCCTTTGGGAGGACAACTACGTGTCGCTACTACCGGGTGAGACGCGCGTTGTCACTGCGTCGTACCGCGTGCGGGACCTTGGCGGCGCGCTTCCGCGAGTGGTCGTGACAGGGTGGAATGTGCAGCGTACTCTTGCGCGGTAGGATCCTCACGATCGCCGAGCGCCGGTTCGCCGAGCGCGCCGAAGAGTTGGGCAAGTTAGGGCTTCAGGCGCGCTTCGAGCGTATTTACTCCACGAATCTCTGGTCGGACCCGGAGTCGCGATCCGGAGTCGGATCCGGGCTCGACTCCACGCGAGTACTGCGAGCGGAGCTGCCCAAGGCGCTTCGGCAGCTCGAGGCGCGCGTCCTGCTCGACGTCCCCTGCGGCGATTTTACATGGATGGAGCACGTTGACCTGAGCGGCATCGAGTACATCGGCGGCGACATCGTTCCCTCGATCGTTGAAGCTAACCGCCGGTTGCACGCAAGCGAGTCGCGCCGCTTCGTGGACCTCGACCTCACCCGGGATGTTCTTCCGGACGCTGACGTATTGCTCTGCCGGGACTGTCTGGTGCACCTGTCGTACTCGAACATCCGAGCCGTTCTGGCCAACGTCGCTCGCTCGAACATTCGCTTCCTGCTTATGACGTCATTTCCGGGGCGACGCGACAATTACGATGTCGCGGATGGGGATTGGCGTGCACTGGATTTCCAGGCGCCGCCGTTTTCCTTTCCGGAGCCGCGTCTGACGATCGTCGAGGAGTGCGAGGAGGAGGGCGGATCCTACTCCGACAAATCGCTCCTCGCGTGGGCCGTGGGCGACCTGCCTACAGCGGACGACGGCGGGAACGCGCGAGCTTGACCCAGATTCTTCCTAACTAGTCGGCGCTGGCGACCACCCAAGGGTCATCCGACATCCACTTCTGGTCCGGCGCGAAGAGGAACACCATACCGCCCTCGGCCAGCTCGGGAAGCACGCGACGAGCGCGCTCCTGTTCCATCGCGGGGCAACCCTCACTCCGTCCAGCCCTGGTCCCTGTCACATAGGGTGCGCCGTGAGCAACGACACCTCTCGCGAGCGCCCTGTCGTTGAAACCCGTGGACACTCCCTTCAAGCGGAGCCCGATGGAGCTATACGACCGGCCACCCGTGTGGCCATGGAACTGGTAGATGCTCTCCGCGAGATAGAGCCCCAGCGACGTAGCGGCACTTCCAGGCGCATTCGAGAAACGAGTCGGGGTTCCGTATTGCGTCCGTGACGACCCGCGACCATGGGCGACCGTGAATGGACCTTCGAGGACCTTGAGCGCCCGCATGTCGAAGATGTAGCCGCGCGGCTCGGTGCTCGGCAGACCGTAGTCTACGAAGTACAACACCGGCTTCCTGACCTCGTCGGGGTGCGCCGCCATATAGGCGAAGTAGCTCCGGAACGCGGACTCGAGCGCCTTTGGATGACTCAGTGGGCGCACAGCCCCGGCGAAGGCGCGAAGGGCCGCATAACTCTTTGCCAGGAGAATGCCCTTCGTTGTCGCGTCGCCTGTGACCGCTGGACGGATACCTGCCAGGAGCGATATTGCGCCGAAGTGAACCGGCGCGGGACGATCAGCTCCAGGAATGAGGCGCGGGCCGACCAGAATCAGGGCCGAAACGCCAATTAGTCCGTTCTTCAGGTATTTGCCCAGGTCCAAAACAGCTCCTTTCGACCAGCGGCGACACGGCGCCAGTAAACGCAACAAATTACAGGAGGGAACTAGTCTGCTCCTATAAGAATCTTCGGACGTAAAGAATCTTCGGGTTCTACTGTATGGACGCCTAAACTATAGCGTTGGAAACGGCGTTGCGAGAGTTTTGTTTTGTCCTGCTTTGCCATGTTTGCCAGGTTGCTCACTATGACGGATTTCTCAGAAACTCGATTGACAGACTTCTCAGGAACTCGATTCCTCAGCGCTGCGTGCGCCCTCGCTCTGGGCGCTTCCGTCGCGTGCACCTCCGACACGTCACCATCAGTCACTTCGAACCCTCCTCCTACTCCTCCGGACCATGTGTGGGTCCAGGTCTGGAGCGATGAGTTCGATGGAGCAGCCGGCGCGAGCATCGATGGCACGAAATGGGGTAACGACATTTCGGACGGGTGCCAGCAGGGGATCTGCGGCTGGGGCAATGAGGAGAGGGAATACTATACGAACGCATCCGAGAATATCTCGCTCAATGGGCAGGGGCAATTGATGATCGTTGCCCGCCAGGCTCCGGCCGGCCTCACCTGTTACTACGGTCCGTGCGGGTACACCTCGGCGAAAATCACGACCCGGGGCAAGGTGCTCGCCTCACCCGGCCGCGTGGAGGCGCGCATCAAGCTACCCGTTGGCCAGGGGCTCTGGCCCGCGTTCTGGATGCTGGGATCCAACTTTCCGACGACGCCGTGGCCGGCGTGCGGAGAGATCGACATCATGGAGAACAAGGGGAGCCAGCCGGCGACGTCGAGCTCGGCCGTGCACGGTCCAGGCTACTTCGGGGCGACGCCGTTCGCCCACGCGAACGTTCTCGCGGGCGGCACCCTTTCGGACGACTACCACATCTTCGCCGTCGAATGGGATGCTGCCCACATCCGATTTTTCGTCGATGGCAACGCTCACTACGGGATCACGCGCGACGCCGTGGCGGCATTTGGCCCCTGGGTATTCGACCAACCATTCTTCCTGATCCTCAATCTCGCCGTCGGCGGGCATTTCGACGGCAATCCGACGTCCGACGCGATCTTCCCGGCGACGATGCTCGTCGACTACGTGCGTGTCTATGCGAAACAGTAGGATTACGTCGAAGCCATCATGAGCACCAAACTCGCTGACGCATACCTCCGGAACATCGTCCGCACGTACCGCACGTACAAGGAGATGGCCGAGCGCGCGATCGAGCAGGTTCGGTCGGAGGAGGATCTGAATCGGGAGCTCGACGAGAACTCGAACAGCATCGCGATCATCGCCAAGCACGTCTCCGGCAACCTGCGCTCGCGCTTTCGCGACTTCCTCACTTCCGACGGCGAAAAACCTGATCGCGACCGCGACACGGAGTTCGAGACCACGGAGCGCATCTCGCGCGAGCAGCTTCTGCGCGCGTGGAACGCCGGATGGGAGATCGCCCTCAAATCGATCGAGGCGCTGACCGCGGACGATCTCGAGCGCACCGTGCGAATTCGAGGTGAAGAGCTTCTCGTCGTCGAGGCGCTCAACAGATCGGTCACGCACACAGCCTATCACGTTGGACAAATCGTCTACCTCGCCCGACACTTCACCTCACACGATTGGAAAACACTGAGCATACCAAAGCGCGCCCGTTGACTTCGTTGCTGATGCTCAAGCGAATCACTGCCGCACTGGCGCTGCTCGCCCTCTGCGCAGCCTCGATTCTCCGCGTTGCGCGGCCTCCGAGCGCCGTACCGGCGACGGCCCCCGATACGGTGTTCTCCGCCGAGCGCGCGATGCGGCACGTCGTGCAGATCGCGCAGCGGCCGCATCCGGTGGCCACCGCGGATCACGATCGCGTGCGCGATTACATCGTCGCCCAGCTCTTAGCGCTCGGGCTCCGCCCGCAGATTCAGCAGGCGACCGCGATCGGCACGCGCTATCAGCAGGCGGGGCGCGTCCAGAATATCCTCGCCCGACTTCGGGGCAGCGACCCGACCGGCAAAGCAGTGCTGATCATGGCGCACTACGACGGCGTCGAGGCCGGACCGGCTGCGTCTGACGATGGCGCGGCGTGCGCCGCCCTGCTCGAAACTCTCCGCGCGTTGCGGGCCGGCAAGCGGCCATTGGCGCACGACGTCGTTGCGCTGTTCACCGACGGCGAGGAAGCGGGACTCCTCGGCGCCGCTGCGTTCGCGCGCGAGCATCCGTGGGTGATGGACATCGGCGTCGTTCTCAATTTCGAAGCGCGTGGCACGAGCGGTCGCTCGTTCATGTTCGAGACGGGCCCCGGCAATCTCGACGCCGCCCGGGCGCTGCGCAGCGCCCGCGACGCGACGGCGGGGTCGGTCTTCGCCACGATCTATCGCACGCTGCCGAACGACACCGACCTCTCCGAGATAGCAGTCCTCAACCTTCCCGCACTCAATTTCGCGTTTGCCGACGGGGTCGAGCGCTACCATACGAGTCACGACGATGTCGAGCACCTGAATCCGGGAAGTCTTCAACATCACGGGTCGCAGATGCTCGCGCTGGCGCGTACGTTCGGCACCGAGCCGTTACCGCGCGCACGTACGGGCGACGGCGTGTTCTTCGACCTGCCGTTCGTTGGCCTCGTCGTTTATCCGCAGGGGCTCGAGCTCCCTCTGGCAATTCTCGCGTTGGTGTTAGTCGGAACGCTCGCTGGGCGCGACCGAAGGGGAGTGGGCAAAGGTGTGCTCGCGGCGCTCGTCGCACTCGTGCTGTCCGGCGCCATCGGATGGATCGTCGGCAGAATGTTCAGCGGTCCCGCGGTGTGGAGCGGGTTGAATGCGAGCGGCATCGTGCTGCTCGCTCTATCGGTGACGGCTGCGTGCCATGCCGTTGCCGGGCGATGGTCAACTCCTCGCGGGCTCCACATCGGCGCTCTCATCGTGTGGCTGGTGCTCGCTCTTGGCCTCGCGGTGCAAGTCCCGGGTGTCAGCTACCTATTCGTCTGGCCTCTCCTGTTCGTCGCGGGCGCCGCACTTCTCACGCGAGGCAAGGCGGCGGCCGACTGGGCGGCCGCCTTCGTGACGCTTCTCATTCTCGTCGGCTTCATTTACGGCGTTACGGTGGTGATGCTCGGCGTCACCGGTGCGGGCGCGATCGCACTGTGCGTGGTGGCGTCGCTCATCGCGGTTCTGCTCGCGCCGCAGCTCGAGCTCGTCGCCGGCCGTTCGCGCTGGTCGGGTGCGCCATGGCTGGCCGGCGCTGGTGTGGTGTGCCTGGTGATCGCCGCTCTCACGGTGCATCCGAGCGCCGACCATCCCCTGCGCACCTCTTTGGTCTACGCCGAGAACGCTGACTCGAGCGACGCGTGGTTCGGTACACTCGGCAGCCCGAGGAATGCGTGGACGCGCGAGGCAATCGGGGATGTGACGCCCGGGCCCAGCCCGGCGTGGACGGCGCGTCTATCGGAGGACGCAGTCCGCTTCACTGGCCGAAAGGTTCAACGCGTATCGCTCGGCGCCCCAAACGCCACGTTGATTCGCGACACGCTGGTCAGCGGAGCCAGGCAGATCGTGCTGCGTGTCAGCGCGCCCGCGGGAACCACAGGGTTGGTGATGCGCGCGAGCGGCGCCAAGGTGCTCGCATCATCGATCGACGGACGCGGCGTGGACACCACGCGATACCGCATTCGCGCCCGCGACTGGATCATGCAATACTGGGCCGTCCCCGACACCGGCGCGATCGTCGCGCTCTCGGTTCCCGCTGGCGGCCACATAGACTTCGACCTTGCAGCGCGACGGCCCGGGATTCCGCCAGTTCCCGGTGTCACGATTCCCCCACGTCCCCCATATGTCGTCCCGAGTCAGACGGGGGACGTGAGTATCGTATACCGGCGGTTTAGCTTCTGAGTCTGACTATCAGTCGCCTCAAACCGATGCGGCGATTGCGAGCTCCTCCTCGTTCATCTCGGCCAGGATGTCCCCGAACAGGGGCGTACTGAGATACCGCTCGCCCGTGTCGGGAAGCATGCAGAGAATCGTTGTTCCCTTTGGCGCGCCTTTGCAGACTTCCAGTGCCGCGGCGAAAGTGCCACCCGAGGAGGTCCCGACAAATATTCCTTCCTTTTGCGCGAGCTGCCTGCTGCATTGCATCGCCAGGGCCCCCGGTATCGTGATGACCTGGTCGATCAGCCCCAAGTCCTGCGCATCACCCGTGAGCTTCGGGATGAAGTCAGGGCTCCAACCCTGGATGGGATGTGGCTTCCACGACGGGTGTCGCGCCGTTGCGGAACCGTCGGGGTTTCGCTCTTGCGGCATTTTGCTGGTAAGCATTGGCGCGTCGACGGGTTCTGACACGATGACCTTCACCTCGGGCCGTTCCTTCGCGAGCACACGCCCCGCTCCTTTCAGCGTGCCGCCAGTCCCGAAGCCTGTCACCCAGTAGTCCAGCCGCTCACCCGCAAAATCGGCGATGATCTCTCTCGCCGTCGTTTTCGAGTGGTAGTCGGCATTCGCTTCATTCTCGAATTGCCGCGTGTAGTACCATCCATTCTTCTTCGCGAGCTCGACCGTTTTTCGCACCATCCCGGTCGCGCCCTCGGGTGCCGGAGTAAGAATGACCTTCGCGCCGAGAAAGCGCATCAACTTGCGACGCTCGACGCTGAACGATTCCGCCATTGTGACCACGAGCGGATAGCCCTTCTGCGCGCACACCATCGCCAGTCCGATTCCGGTATTGCCGCTCGTCGCTTCGACGACCGTTTGTCCCGGTTTGAGCGCGCCCGTGCGTTCTGCGTCCTCGATGATGCCAAGCGCGAGGCGATCCTTCACCGAGCCGAGCGGATTGAACGCTTCGACCTTGACGTAGAGGTTGACGTTCGGCGGCGCGAGCTTGCCGATCTTGACGACAGGTGTCTTGCCGACGGTCTCGAGGATGTTGGCGAATTTTGTCATTGGGGTCGCAGGTGGTCGCGGTTGCGGAATTCGGCACAATTTGGTAGCCGACATATTATAGCGCCGGGACCGCAAGGCCAGACCGTTCATCAGGGAGGGAACGCGACGGCCCGGTGCATCGCGATGCTTGTATTTTGACTGAGACTGGTACGGGGTCATAGATTCAGTCCCACCGTACTCTGAGATCAGAGAGGTCCAGTTGCCAGCAATGCGTTACGTCCGCGTTGCACCGAGCCTCGGTGCCTGCTTGGCAATTTGCCTCGCCGCATGTGGCGGCGATGGCCCTACTACGCCGGGGAACGATCCCCGTGGGATCATGCTGGTGGTGAGCGGGACTGGTTCTGCATCGGAGATCTTCACGATGCGTCCCGACGGAACCGACCGGCGGCAGCTCACTCACAATTCGGTCCTGGACAATGATCCGGATTGGTCACCGGACGGTAGCCAGATCGTGTACATCAGTGCGGTGGACAGCCTGCCCGGTGCGCCGGCTCGCCGGCGCGATGTTTTTCTGATGAACGCCGACGGCTCCGGAAGTCATCGATTGTTTCAGGGGGCCGATGGGCCCGGGGCCACACATCCACGCTGGTCGCCGGACGGAAGCCGTATTTCCTTCGATAGCTTCGTACTGGGAAGCGGATTCCAGCCGTTTGTCATGAACAGCGACGGTTCCAATGTGAAGCTCATACGGGCCATGCCGGGAGAGAATTTCGGTCTGGAGTGGTCGCCCGACGGGACGCGATTTCTCTTTCTTACGAACCGGGCGCCCAGGCTGTCCTGGACGTTGTACGTCATGCCGGTGGACGGTTCGAGCGACACGCAGCTCTCGAACAGCAGCACCTGCCCGTCGAACCTCGGAAGGGCGGCGCAGTGGTCACCGGACGGGTCCAGCATTGCTTTTTCGTGCAACACCGAACTTGGGCAGTGGATCAGCACCCTAAATGCCGCCGGGACGACCGTGACTTCCTTGACCATCAACGCGACTGAAGATTTCAATCCGGTGTGGTCACCAAGTGGCGCGCAGATCGCCTTCGCCAGCGATCGTTCCGCATCTCAGGGCAATCCTGCCCCGCAGATCTACCTGATCAGCGCGGGGGGAGGGCTGGTGTCGCAGGTGACGAGTGAGCCCGTCCGTCAGGTTGTGAACGCCTGGCGAGTGCACTAGTCGGGTACGACGCGAAATTGCCCGCGTTCCAATGGACCCACGAGTGAGCCACTCCTTTCAGGCGATCACGCACCGGGCTTGTGGAATTTTCATCGCTGCGTTCATCGCTACGCCGCGATCACTTCCGGCCAAGGATGTCCATGCCTCCTCTAGTCAGAGCAGCGGTGGCGCTCATGATCACCGCGTTCGCTCTCTACTCATTCAGCGTCTGGGCTGTTTTCCTCACCAGGCGCCTGCGACCGTGGCACGCTGCTCTATTCTGGCTCGGCTTCCTCTCGGACACCGCCGGCACCGAGATCATGCGCCGGCTGGCGGGTGGGTTTCACTTGACCCTACACACGGCCACCGGGATTCTCGCCCTCCTTCTAATGTTGGGTCACGCCGTGTGGGCCACCATCGTGCTCATCAAACGTGCTGAGCGGTCCATTCGCACGTTCCATAGGGTAAGCATCACTGTCTGGGCTATCTGGTTGATTCCATTCGTCACCGGCCTGATTCTGGGCCGTCGCAGGGGACACTGAGGGGAGAAGAGAGTGTCATTCTCAAATGTGTACGACGACACAAGACTCCGCCACGTCGGCCACATGCGGCCTGCCTCCATGTCCAGCGAAAACTCAGTCGCCGTCCGCTTTCCTCTGACTCGTAATCGGCTTCACCGACGCCGCGATCGCCTCCGCGATCTCGTCCTCTACGGCGAAGATGTCTTTCACGTCGCGATCAAACACGTCGGCCCATTGCATCACGTCGTCATCGGTGCTGCTCAGACGCGCAGTGACTCGCAGTCTATCGCCGACGCGCTCGACGGTTCCCTCGAGCACGAGTCGCGCGTCGACGTCGGCCGTGCTGGTGGTGTCGCTGCGACGCTTCACCGAGCGGGGGCGGCCAGGCGCGAGAACGCGAAGGCCCGGAGTCCCCACCAGTTTGCCGGCGACCGCGTTGGTCACGCCCGTCGCGAGATATCCATTCGTCGAATCGGCGCCGAGATTCACGAACGGCAACACCGCGATGACTCCGAGATCGACAGGCTTCACCGCAGCTCCAGTCGATTCAGCCATCGCCACGGAATTGTTGTTGTGCAGTCGCGTGTAGAGACCCGCGCTCACCGCAATCGCGCCCACCAGCGCCAAAGCGCCAACCAATACTCGCTTCGCCACTCTGGTACCACGACGAGCCGCCGCTGAGCTCGCCGAGACGAACGAGCCGCTGATCGTATCCGGATCCTCGAGCGCCTCGACGAGCGCGCTCGCCGCCTGCGGACGATCTGCCGGATCAATGGCGAGGCAGCGCGCGATCAGGCGCTCGAGACCGGCGGGGACATCTTTTCGAATCGTCGAGAGCGGTGGCGGCGGAAGCGTCAGTCTCGCCGTCAGCATCTGGCGCGGACTCAGATTCGCGAACGGAGCGGTACCGGCGAGCATCTCGTACGCCGTTATCCCGAGCGAATAAATATCGGCGCGACCGTCGATGTCGGGATCACCCGCTGCCTGCTCCGGCGCCATGTAGAGAATCGTGCCGAGCGACATGCCGGTGTTGGTGAGTCCGGCGCCCTTTTCGCCGGACCTTCGCGCCGAAGAGAGCGCCTTTGCGACACCGAAGTCCGTCACGGTCGCGGAACCGGCGGCGAGAAGAACGTTGCCGGGCTTGATGTCGCGGTGCACGACGCCGTGCTCGTGCGCGAACGCCAGCGCGCGCGCCACATCCTTCATGATGCCGAGCGTCTCACGAACACCGAACGTGCGGGTACGGCGGAGTCTGATGTCGATCGACTCGCCGTCGACATAAGGCATCACGAAGTACGGCAGTCCGTCCACTTCACCCGCTTTGAGTATCGGAACGATGTGCGGGTGCTGAAGCCTCGCCACCGTCAATATCTCTCGGCGAAAACGCTCTGCCGACACGCTCGCCGCCAGCTCGGGGGGAAGAATCTTGATGACGACCTTGCGCCCAAGGTCGTGATCCTCGGCGACGAACACGAGCGCCATGCCGCCGCCAGTGAGCTCGCGCTCAATGGTGTAGGATCCGCCAAGAGCGGAAAGCAGGCGATCGGAAATGGAGGGCATGGGCGCGGAAAGGGTCTACTAAATTGTCAGCCTCTATTAGATAGCGGAAAGGAGGCGAAGGTTGGCGTGTAAGCTCAATCCGTTCTCCATTTGTTCTCGATCCGTTACAGATGGGGTTAACGTCGAGCTGAGGTGGGCGTCTACTCTAAAGCACCGGCGAGGGAGACCATGCGTATCACAAAAGTGACCGGAATTGTGGCGGCGATGCTGTTGAGCGTCGCGCCCGTCGGCGTATTCGCGCAGAAATCGGGTGTGAAAACCCCGGCGAAAACCGTTATAGCGCGCTCCGACGTGCGCGAGCTCCCCGCCGACCAGCAGATAATCCAGGCATTGAATCGCCTCACCTTCGGCGCGAAACCCGGCGACATCCTCAAGGTGCGCGCTCTCGGTCTCGACAGCTGGATCAACCAGCAGCTCCAACCCGAGAAGATCAACGACGACGCGATGAGCGCGTTCGTCCGGAATTATTCCGCGCTCGATGAGAATCAGAACGATCTCCTGAAACAATACGCCGAACAGCAGCGACAGCGCCGAGAAGTGAAGCGCGACCGCGCGGACACAACGCAGGGAATGACGTCAGATAAGACGGCGCAGATGCGTCAGCAGCTGCAGCAGCAGGGCGATTCGCGCCGCCAGGTCGTGACCCAGCTCCAGTCATCGCGTGCGGCGCGGGCGGTGGCCAGCGAGCGTCAGCTCCAGGAGGTCATGACCGATTTCTGGGAGAATCACTTCAACATCTACGCGGCGAAGGGAGCGCCCGAGCCATACTACCTCGTCGACTTCGACCAGAACGTGATTCGTCCGCGCTCTCTCGGGAAATTCCGCGATCTGCTCGAGGCGGTGGCAGAGAGTCCGGCAATGCTCTTCTATCTCGACAACGCGCGCAGCATGGCCGACAGCACTCGGCCGACGCTCGGCGCACAGAATGCGGCTCCGCGGATTCGCCCGTTCGGCAGGGGCGGATTGATGGGCGGTATCAGGCGCGCTCCTCAGCAGCAGCGGCTACCACAACAGCAACAGCGGCAGCGGCAGGGTCTCAACGAGAACTACGGTCGCGAGCTGCTCGAGCTGCACACGCTGGGCGTCGATGGCGGATACACGCAGCAGGACGTGATCAACGTCGCGCGCGCGTTCACCGGCTGGACGATCAAGCCTCCCGCACAGGGCGGCGGTTTCATCTTCCGTCCCCAGGTGCACGACGCGGGCGAGAAGATCGTGCTCGGCCACAAGCTCGCGGCGGGACGCGGAATGGAAGACGCGGAAGATGTGCTGGACATCCTGGCGAGGAGTCCGGCGACAGCGCGCTTCATCTCCTTCAAGCTGGCGCGCCACTTCGTGAGCGATTCACCATCGAAGGCGCTGGTCGATCACGCCACTCAAGTCTATCTCCAGACCGACGGCGACATCCGCGAGGTTTTGCGCTCGATCGTTACGTCGCCCGAGTTCTTCTCGCAGCAGGCGTTCCGCAGCAAGGTGAAGTCGCCGTTCGAAGTAGTCGTGAGCGCGATGCGCGCTCTCAACGCCGCGCCCGACAGCACGCCGCGCACCGCGCAGGTGATCGCTTACCTCGGACAGCCGATCTTCGGACACCAGGCCCCCAATGGCTGGCCAGAGACCGGCGAGTCGTGGATGAATACCGGCGCGATTTTGAATCGCATCAATTTCGGAATGGCAGCGGCGGCGGGACGTCTTCCCGGCGCTGACATTCGCGCGTTGCCCTCGCTCGACACGATCGGCTCGGCGCCACGCGAGAAGCAGGTGGACGCGGTCGTCGCCGCGATACTGAACGGAATGGTGTCGCCCGATACGCGCGCAGTGCTGCTCTCGGGCGAGCACCCGATGCTCGCAAATGGCGCGGGCGCGAATGGAATACAGAACATGTCGCCGGCCGAGGCAAATCCTGATTCAGAGATGTCGGGCGAAGCAATGGCCGACGGCGCCAATGGACAGAACGCCGCGCGCGCGCGTCGCAATCAGAATGCGGGCGGAAAGCGCGGCGCGCTCCAGGGGCGTGGCTTCGCAAACATCCCGCAGCTCAACGGAGTCCCGCAGATCGTGGGACTCGCGCTCGGCTCGCCGGAGTTTCAGCGGCACTAACGCATTACACGCCGTCTTCGCTCGCGGCCGCTGAATTCGAGCGGCGCTCCGACATGCGGACCGAGAGATTGCGTGGATTACGAGGTCTCGTTGGTTTTTGGAGGTAGTTGATATGGAACGCAGAGTATTCGTGAAGTCCGGCGCATTGGCGCTCGTGACGATGGGATTGAGCCCGAGCTTTCTCCGGCGCACAGCGTTCGGGATGAATCTCGTCAACGCGCCCAAGGGAAAGGTGTTGATCTGCCTCTTCCAGCGCGGCGCGGCGGACGCGCTCAACATCGTCGTCCCACATGGCGAGCGAGCGTACTACGCGATGCGTCCCTCGATCGCGATCCCGCAGCCGGCGCGGGGCGCGGCAGGAGGAGCGATCGATCTCGATGGATTCTTCGGGCTTCACCCGTCGCTCGCACCGCTCAAGCCGTTGTACGATCGGAAGCTGCTTGCGCCCATTCACGCAGTAGGCAGCCCGAGCACCACGCGCTCGCACTTCGATGCGCAGGACTACATGGAGACGGGCACTCCCGACAACAAGGGAACCGCGGACGGCTGGCTCAATCGCTATCTCGCTGTGAAGGGCACGTGCGACGAATGCAACCTCGGCAAGACTCCTTTCCGCGCGGTGGCGATGACGCCGCAGACGCCCCGGATTCTCGAGGGGCCGAGTGCGACGGTCGCGATGAACAGCCTCGACGAGTTCAGCGTGCGCGCGACCGGCAGCTCGGCGGAGCGTCTCGAGGCGTTGTACCGCACCGGATCAGCCGATCTCGTGCACGGAACCGGCACCGAGATGTTTGACGCGGTCAAGATGCTGCGCTCGGCGAATCCACAGAAATATCTGCCACAGAACAGTGCCGAGTATCCGAGATCGCAGTTCGGTCAGCGACTGCTCCAGATCGGGCAGCTGGTCAAGGCCAACGTCGGACTCGAGATCGCGTTCGCCGACGTCGGCGGCTGGGACACGCACGTGAATCAGGGAGGGGCGACAGGCCAGCTGGCTCAACGGCTCGACGATTTCTCCAGATCGATCGCGGCGCTCGTCACCGATCTTGGCGACAGGATGGACGATGTCGTGATTCTCACGATGTCAGAATTCGGGCGCATGGCGAGAGAGAACGGAAACCGCGGGACAGATCACGGTCATGCCGGCGCGCTGTTCGTGATTGGCGGACATGTGAAGGGCGGCAAGGTGCACGGGAAGTGGCCGGGCCTCGAGCAGGAGCAGCTCTATGAGGGGCGCGATCTCGCGCTCACGACCGACTTTCGTTCGGTGTTCGCCGAGATCGTGTCCGACCACCTCGGGTCCCGCGCACTCGACCGGATCTTCCCCGGGTTCGCTGCGTCGCCTCGAGACTTTCTCGGCGTCGTCTAGTTTCCCTGGAAGGTCTCCCGG
>JADGQU010000451.1 GCA_017881545.1 Gemmatimonadaceae bacterium | reverse complement strand
TTTCGAGTTCGTGACGGTCGACGGAACGCGGCCGTACGATCTGCTGGTCGGTGGAACTGATCCGAAGCTGGTCGATTTCGAAATGGATCTCTACTGGGTTGTATTCGGCGGCGCTGATCCGCTCAACCTATTCAGCCGTTATCCTGGGCGCTTCAAGCTGGTGCACGTCAAGGATTCCGCGGGCCCGCCCGACAACAAGATGGCCGACGTCGGGAGCGGAAAGATCGACTTCCGCGCCATCTTTGCCCAGAGCGACAAGGCAGGGATCAAGCACTACTTCGTCGAGCATGATCAGCCGGCCGATCCGATTGCTTCGATCCGCAACAGCTACAACTATCTCCACGCCCTGAGGTACTGATCGACCTGAGCTGACGGCGACAACCAAGATCGAGGAGCTGTTCTACATGACTGACAAGAAGGTCACGCGACGCAAATTCGTCGCGGACACCGGGAAAATCGGCCTGGGTGTGATGATCGTGCCCAGGCACGTCCTCGGCGGAGTCGGATTCCAGGCGCCGAGCGACACGATCAACTTCGCTGTCGTCGGATTTGGCGGCATGGGCTCCGAGAACGCGCTGGAGCTGGCGAAGACTGAGAACCTCGTCGCCTTTGCCGACGTCGACTTTGGCTATTCCACGAGCAAGGTGGCGGAGAAGCTGAAGGGCGACGACAAGAAGGATCGACCCGAAGGCATCACGCTCAAGCAGAAATTCGACAAGGCAGCCCGGTATTCGGATTTCCGCGAGATGCTCGACAAGCAGAAGGACATCGATGGAGTCGTGATCGCGACGCCCGATCATCTGCACGCCGTGGTCGCGAAGTCCGCGATGCAACTTGGGAAGCATGTGTACGTGCAGAAGCCGCTCACGTATACCGTGCACGAAGCGCGCGTCCTGCGCGACCTGGCGCTCGCGAATCCGAAGATCGTGACGCAGATGGGAAACCAGGGGCACTCCAGTGAGGGCGCGCGCCTGGTCAACGAATGGATCCAGGCCGGCATCATAGGGCCGGTGCGAGAGGTACACGTCTGGACGAACCGCCCCGTGGTGTACTGGCCGCAGGGAGTTCCACGCCCCACCGGAGCTCCGCCGGCCCCGGCACCTCCGAGTCCATTCGGAAATCCCTACAGCTTCCGGTACGTGAATCAGCTTCTCGCGTCGGCGCTTGGCTCCTTTCCGGTTCCACCGGGATTGCACTGGGATCTCTACGTCGGACCCGTTGCTGAAGATGTCCCGTATCATCCGATCTATCACCCGTTCAACTGGCGCGGGTGGGTCAACTTCGGCGTCGGCGCCCTCGGTGACATGGGCGCGCACCTGATCGACCATCCCTTCTGGGCGCTCGGACTCACGTACCCGACGAGCATCGAGGCGACATCCACGCAGTGGGGGACGATGCCGATTCCTCCGGATCCGAACGCGCCGGCGGGTTCGCGTGAGAACCGTGGATACAACAAGCCGGTCTCCTATCCCGTTGCAACCGCCGTGCACTATCAGTTCCCCGCGCGCGGCGCGCAGCCGCCGGTCAAGCTCAATTGGTACGACGGCGGGCTCTATCCTCCTCGTCCCGATCTCCTGCCCGACGATCTCACTCTCAAGAGCGAGGGCGGCGTGATCTTCATCGGAGACAAGGGAATTCTGATGAACGACACCTACGGATCGCATCCCCGCCTTTTTCCGGAGTCTCTTACCGAGGATGCGGCGCTCGTTCCGAAGACGTACGCGCGAATCCCGTGGAGTCACGAGATGAACTGGGTGAAGGCGATCAAGGGCGAGACGAAGACCAGCTCGCCGCTCGAGTACGCCGCTCAGCTCACCGAGACGATGCTGCTTGGCATCGTCGCGCTCCGCACGGGACAGGGAAGGAAGATCCTGTACGACGGCGCGAACATGCGCGTCACCAACATCGCTGAAGCGAATGAGTACCTGACGCGAGAGTATCGCGCAGGTTGGTCGGTCTGAACAATTCATCGAGAGGAAGCCATGATGCATCGAGCTGCCGCGCGCGCGGCGATCGTCTCTCAGCTGGCGTTGCTCGCATTTGCGTGCACGCCAATGGGAAACAGCACGCCAGCGTCGAGTAGCAGTACCAGCGGCACGACTTCGGGCGCGACACCGTTGACGGCGGAGCAACGCGCCGCCGGATGGCGCTCGCTCTTCGACGGTACGAGCACCGGTGCCTGGCGCGGTTACAAGGAGCAGGGAGTGCCCGCCGGCTGGTCGATCGTCGATGGAGTTCTCACGAAGTCAGGGTCAGTCGGTGACATCATGACCAGGGACCAGTTCGGAAACTTCGAGCTGGCGCTCGACTGGAAGCTGACCAAGGGTGGCAACGCGGGCGTCCTCTATCGCGGCACCGAGGAGTACGACCACATCTACTGGAGCGCACCCGAGTACCAGCTTCTCGATGACGCCAACCATCCCGATGGACAGAGCAGACTGACATCGGCCGGTGCTGACTACGGACTCTATCCGTCACCCGCCGGAGTTGTGAAGCCGGCCGATCAATGGAACTCGACGCTGATCGTAGCGAAGGGCAACACCATCCAGCACTGGCTGAACGGACAGAAGCTGCTCGAGTACGAAATCGGAAGCGC
>JADGQU010000132.1 GCA_017881545.1 Gemmatimonadaceae bacterium | reverse complement strand
CCTGGTCGGTGCGTATTTCGACATCAAGCGCGACCAGACGAACATTCCGTTCGGAACCCCGCTCGAGCCGTCCGCCCTGGACGCATCGAGATCAGTGCCGAACAGCTTCTACACCCTGAACTACAACGGCGTCATTACGAACAACTTCCTCATTGAAGGAACCTACGCCAAGCAGGTATTCCAGTTCGTCAAATCAGGAGCGGACGGACCGCTGCCACCGGAGACAGGGTCGAATATCCGCTTCCCTCTCATCGGTGGATTCGCCGGCCCTCCGATCTTCTGCGGTGGCTGCACGGACGGTACGGAGTCGCGTAACAACTACAACGGCAAGCTCAAGGCCAGCTACTTCGCCTCGACCAAGTCGCTGGGGACGCACAACGTGACCGCCGGATACGAAGACTACCAGGACATGCTGAAGGCGAATAATTATCAGTCGGCTTCCAACTTCACGGTCTTCTCCTACGACGCCCAGGACCGTGCTGTCGACGGCACATTCCTCATGAACCTCACCCAGGGCAACGGGCTCATCATCTGGTTCCCGATTCTGGCGCCCTCGCAGGGCAACAAGTTCAACACCAAGTCGTTCTTCGCGAATGACAAATGGGACCTCAACAGCCACCTGGACTTCAATCTGGGCGTCCGCTACGACCACAACCAGGGCGAGAACGAGGCCCACTCGACAGTTGCAAACGATTCGCGTGTCAGTCCGCGCCTCGGGGCGACCTACGACGTCTGGGGTAACGGCCGCCTCCGCGTGAATGCCAGCTACAGTCAATACGCGTCCAAGATCGCCAACGGCAACGTCGGTGACTCCACCTCCCCCGCCGGTCAGCCGTCCTATCTGTACTGGATCTACTACGGCCCGGATATCACCCGCCAGACGACTCCTAACGCCCTGAAACAGGTCTTCTCGTGGTTCAACAGTGTAGGCGGCACCAACAACACCGATTTCAAGCTCGGCGGCGGGGCGGCTGGCATCAGCTCGCAGATTCTGGGAAAACTGAAGTCACCGGGAGTCGACGAGTTCACAGTCGGTGCCGGCGGCCAGGTTGGACGCAACGGATTCCTGAGGGCCGATTACCAGTACCGCAAGTGGGACAACTTCTATAGTTCGTTCGCGAATACGTCGACGGGCAAAGTGCTCGATCCGCTGGCCAATGCGAACGTCGATCTGAGCTTTCTCACGAACTCGAACGACTTCAGCCGCATTTATCACGCGGTTCTCGTGCAGGGCGGCTATCGCCTCTTCAACCGCCTCAATCTGGGCGCGAACTACACCTATTCGACGCTCAAGGGGAACTACGTCGGCGAGAGTGCCGGCGGTGGTCCCGGAGCGGTCACCAACACCCAGAATTACCCCGAATTCCTCAACTACGCGAACAGGAACCCCATCGGATTCCTGGCTCAGGATGCGACGCACAAGGTTCGCGCATGGGCGAGCTATGATCTCCCGACGCCGATCGGCAGCTTCAATCTCAGCGCGCTCGAGCGGTTCGACTCCGGAACGCCGTACTCTGCGGCCGGCAGCATCTATGTTTCGAATGGCGCAGGCTCGCGCTGCACGACCGCCCGCCTTGCCGGCACCGGCTTCAACCCTTGCCCGAGCAACGCGACCACGCAGTACACGAACATCACCGGAAGCACGACAAACACATACTTTTTCGGCCCGCGCGGCCAGTTCCGTACGGCAGACCTGACGGCTACCGATCTGTCGCTCAACTACAACCTGCCGATCTCGAGAGCACAGCTCTATTTCGAGGGCCAGGTGCTCAACGCCTTCAACGCCCAGGCTGCGATCGGCGTGAATACAACCATCCGCACGGCGACTTCCTCGGCCTGCATTCAGACCACGGGTGCCGGCATCGGTACGCGGTGCTATGCGTTCAATCCCTTCACCGATACGCCGGTCGAGGGTGTGAACTGGGTCAAGGGCCCTTCCTTTGGCAAACCGGTCAATCCGACCAATGCAACGACCGCCGGTGACTTCCAGCTGCCGCGTACTTACCGCTTCTCGTTCGGCGCCCGGTTCTAGCTCCGGTTCCATCGTTGTAGTAATCCGAGCCCCGGCATCGCGCCGGGGCTCTTTTTTTCTTTGAGGAGTCGCGAAATTTGTTCTTCGGGCGCCGGCTTTCTTCTGCCGTGACTTCGTGCAGCTTTCCGCGGTGGCAGGCTACGGTGCTCGCCGCCCTGCTGGTCCTGGGATGCCGCG
The DNA here is from genome assembly GCA_017881545.1 of Gemmatimonadaceae bacterium. Classification (GTDB taxonomy): domain Bacteria; phylum Gemmatimonadota; class Gemmatimonadetes; order Gemmatimonadales; family Gemmatimonadaceae; genus UBA4720. The sequence goes on along the minus strand of JADGQU010000132.1, from coordinate 4,399 downwards.
GCCATGAGCGGAAGTTGGTGCAGGCCGGCTCATATGCGGGATCGCCGATCCTGCTGATCTCGATCGACACCCTTCGCGCGGATCATCTACCGGCGTGGGGCTTTCAGGGGATACGCACGCCGAACATCGACCGCCTCCGTCGCGACGGAGTGCTGTTTCGCAACGCCTACTCGGCCTGTCCGCTGACCCTGCCGTCCCACGTCACGCTGCTTACCGGTAAGCTCCCGGCACAGACCGGAGTACGCGACAATCTCGGCTATGCAGTGAGCCCGACTGAAAGTGCCGCCCTTCCGCAGCTCTTCGCGAAGCAAGGCTACGCCACCGGAGCCGCGGTGTCGGCCTACGTATTGCGCGGAGAAACCGGTCTCGGACGGCTCTTCGCCTGGTACGAGGATCGCCTGCCATTCGAGCCTGGAGCACCGCTCGGTGAGATTCAGCGGCGCGGCGCCGAAACGGTTGCGGTTGCCAGGGATTGGCTCGAGCAACATGGGAGCAAGCCGTTCTTCTTTTTCCTCCATCTCTATGAGCCGCACGCGCCCTACACGCCGCCGGAGCCCTACCGTTCCTCGGCGCCCACGCTCTACGATGGAGAGATTGAGTATGCGGATAGCCTGGTAGGCGAGTTCGTCGACACGCTCGTCCGGAAGAAAATCTATGACCGGGCCATCATCGTGCTCATGAGCGATCACGGAGAAGGTCTCGGCGATCACGGGGAGAACGAGCATGGCATCTTCGTCTACCGTGAGGCCATTCATGTCCCGCTGATCATCAAGCTGCCACACAACGACGGAGCCGGAGGCTCGATCGATGCGCCCGTGGGGCTGGTGGACATCCTTCCCACTCTTACAGCCCTTACCGGGCTGTCCACTCCGCCGGGGGTCAGCGGCAAGCCGCTTTTCGGTCCGCCGTCGCAACAGGGACGGAGCATCTTTTCGGAATCGATGTACGCGCGTCTGCATCTCGGATGGGCGGACCTCCGCTCGCTCACCAACGAAGAGCATCAATACATCGAGGCTCCTCGCGCCGAACTGTACGATTTGCGGAAGGATCCCTCGGAAAAGGTCAATGTCCTCGGCCATCAGCGACGCCTGGGTGCGGCGTTGCGGCGGGAGATTGACGTGTATGATCGCAATCTCACGCCACCCTCCACGGTCTCAGCCGAAGAGCGCACCAAGCTGGCCAGCCTTGGCTACCTGACGCAGCCGACCACGGCGCCGGCCGGCCAACTTCCCGACCCGAAGGATCGGATCTCCGAATTCAACGCGTACGAGCGCACGTCCGAGCTGATGAACGGGGGCGACTACGAGCGGGCCATCGTTGCTCTACGGCAGATTCTCGAGAAGAATCCGCTCTTCACCGACGCAGCTCTGCGCCTGGCGAGGGCATATGAGTCTGCGGGCCACTTTACTGAGGCAACAACGGTCTATCGCAGTGTTCTGGCCCGCGACCCTGCACTCACCGAACAGGTGGCCATCGGTCTCGGAACGACCTACCTGAACCTCCGCATGTACGCCGAGGCGCGGAGCCATGCCGAACTGGCCATCAAGTCCAACTCCGGTGGCGCACATCTGCTCCTTGCGCAGATCGATCTCGCCGCGAGCGACCCGCTTTCGGCCGAGCGCGACGCTCGTGCCGCCGCGGCTGATCCTCATTACCGCGCTCCCGCGATGCTTGCGCTTGCCCAGGCCCTGATCAAACAGAAGCGCTGCTCGCAGGCCCTCGAAGTGCTGGGCGGGTTGTCCGATGGCCCGCGGCCCTCCGGACTCGGAGCTCGCCGTGCCGATGCCCTCGTCTGTCTGGAGCGAATTCCGGAGGCTATCGCTGCCTTGCGCGATGAGATTGCCGCCGCCCCGACGAAGCGCGATGCGTACGGCCAACTGGCAGCGATCTACCTCCTGCAGCGGCAGCCTGACGAGGCCGAATCGGTGCTGGGGCAGATGGTGAGCAGAATTCCCTCCGAATCGAATGACCAATTTGCCGTGATGACGCTCCGGCACTTCGGTTACGCTGCCGCGGCGGAGCGGTGGGTGCGGCGCGCTCAGCCGGGACCATGAATGCGAAGTCCCCAAACCCTGCTCCGTGGCCCCGCTGATGCACAGCCCGATGTTCCGAGAACGACCATTATGAATCGCGCCAGCGTCGCTGCATTCATCTCTCTCGTGGTGTTGGGCGCCTCGTCATGCCGCCGGAGCGAGAGCACTACGCGGGTGGGTCATGTCCCGATAATCCTGATCTCCATCGACACGCTGCGCGCCGACCACCTCCCGATGTTCGGCTACAAGAACGTGGACACCCCCAACCTCGATGCCCTCCGGCACGACGGAATCCTTTTTACCAGCGCGTACTCCCACGTCCCGCTCACGTTTCCCTCTCACGTGACGGTGCTGACCGGCCGCATCCCACCTGCCAACGGCGTCCGCAACAACATCGGGTACAAGCTCGACCCCGGTGTTCCCACTCTTCCGCTGGTGCTGAAGGGCATCGGTTACGCGACGGGTGCGGCGGTATCGTCTTACGTTCTGCGCGGCAATTCCGGGCTGGCGCGTTCCTTCGACTCTTATGACGACCTGCTTCCCTTCAAAGGAGGCACGGCGGTCGGCGCGCTTCAACGGCCAGGAGCGTCCACAGCTCAGGCGGCCGAGGCCTGGATCGGGGCGCACAGCGGCAAGCCGTTCTTTTTCTTCCTCCATCTCTTCGAGCCGCATTCGCCCTACGAACCGCCCGAGCCTTTCAAATCGCGATACGCAAATCCGTATGACGGCGAGATCGCTACAGCGGACCAGATCGTTGGGGATTTCATCGCCTATCTCAAGCAGCACGGCGCTTACGACCAGGCCATCATCGTCTTCATGTCCGATCACGGCGAAGGCCTCTACCAGCACGGCGAGCCCGAGCACGGCATCTTCCTTTATCGCGAGTCTCTTCACGTTCCGCTCGTTGTGAAATTGCCGGGGAGCGAGCGCGCCGGAGAGACGGTCGGCGACCCGGTCGGCCTCGTCGACATCATGCCAACGCTGCTCGAGTTGACGGCAGCGAAGGCTCCCGCTGGTCTGAGCGGTACGTCGCTCCTTGCGCACAGGGCCGGAGCGCCGGCACGCCGCATCTACAGCGAGACTCTCTATCCGCGCATTCACCTCGGATGGAGCGAGTTGCGTTCACTGACAGGCCAGGATTACCACTTCATCCAGGCGCCAAAGCCTGAGCTTTACGACGTCATTCACGATCCGGGGGAGGCCACCAACGTTCTGCTCGATCACCGCCGCGTACAAGCGAGTATGAAGCAGGATCTCGATGCGTATGGGAGGGATGTCGAGCTTCCGACGCATATCAATCCCGAGGAAGCGGCCAAACTCGCGGCTTTGGGTTATCTCGGCTCTTCGGCGCCGGCGAGCAGCGGACCGCTGCCGGATCCGAAAGATCGCATCGGAGAAGTGGCCGACATGATGGCAGCCATGCGTCTGGTCAGCCAGGGTCAGTACGCCGGGGGCATCGCCGGACTGAGATCGATCCTCGCGAAGAATCCCCGGTTGTCCGATGCATGGAACCAGCTGGCGCTTGCGCTGGAGAGCACCGGTCATTATGAAGAGGCGGCCGACGCGTACCGGAAGGCGATTCAGATCAGTCCGGATCTGGCCGGCGAGTTCGGACTGTCCCTCGGATCGGTTCTCCTCAAGCTGGAACAGTACGACGAGGCCGCCGCCCATGCCAGGCTGGGGATCAGGACAAACCCGGGCGGCGCGCACACGCTCCTGGCGCGGATTGCGCTCGCTCGCAAGGATTACGTAACCGCGGAAGCCGAGGCGCGTATCGCCATGAACGACGAGTACGCTCACTCGGCTGCTGGCGCCGTCCTGGCGCAGACGATGACGCAACAGAACAAGCTGCAGCCCGCGCTCGCTCTGGTCGACCAGATCTCGACTGAAGCGCAGGAGAAGCACCTCGGGTCGATCGAAGGGCTGGAGTTCACGCGCGGCGACATCCTTGCGCGGATGAATCGCTACGACCAGGCCATCGAGGCATTCAAGCGCGAGATCGCTGCCTATCCGCAAAGCAAACAGCCGTACGCGAATCTGGCGCTGGTATACGCACTGGAGGGGAAACGGGACGAGGAGCAGGCGATTCTCGACCTGCTGGCCCGCAGCAGCCCGAACCGGCGGACCTATCTGTTCATCGCACGCACGCTCGAGCAGCTCGACGACCCGGGCGGCGCTGCCGCGTGGCGCAAGAGGGCCGAGTCTGCGAAACAATGAACCCGCGCTTCGCTGTGCCCGTTGGCGATTCGGAAGGGCGTTCGTCACGAGCGAGCTGGAGAGCGGCCTGGGCTCCAGGAGGTTCGTAGTTCAGAGATAATGGTGGATTTCCGGAGACCATAGCCCACCAACAGGCTGCAGTCAACGGC
>JADGQU010000450.1 GCA_017881545.1 Gemmatimonadaceae bacterium | reverse complement strand
GCGAACGCGGCAAAGCGCTGCGCGTCGTCACCACCACCTACATAGGAGCAACCGAGCGGCGAGCGCTGGACCGCCTCGTCAACGAGTTCGGTGCAGAGGTCAAGATCCAGTACGACGCGAAGCGGACACGGCTGCACGCCAAGGCGTGGCTGTTCCGGCGCGACACCGGATTCGACACTGCCTACGTGGGATCGTCCAACTTGTCCCGTGCAGCATTGCTGGACGGCGTGGAATGGAACGTTCGGCTTTCCCGTATCGCCACGCCAACCCTGATGGCCAAATTCGTGGCGACTTTCGACACCTATTGGAACGACAGCAGCTTCGAATCGTACGATCCTGTCCGGGATCGTGATCGACTCGATGATGCCCTGATCGAGGCATCCGGTCAGCCACGGCCCGGCGGTCCAACCATTTCCCTCTCCGGCCTGGAAGTCCGCCCGTACCACTATCAAGAGGAGATGCTGGAGTCCCTGGCGGCGGAGCGGACCGTGCATGACAGGCACCGCAACCTCATCGTCGCAGCCACCGGCACCGGAAAGACCGTGATCGCTGCCTTGGACTATCGAAGCCTCTGCGATCCTAACAATCCAGAAAGACCCTCGCTGTTGTTCGTCGCGCATCGGCAGGAGATCCTGGAGCAATCGCTGCGAACGTACCGAGAGGTCCTGGCAGACGCGGGATTTGGCGAGCTCTATGTCGGGGGAGCGCGGCCGGAGCGATGGAAGCACGTCTTTGCGTCGGTTCAGTCCCTGCATTCATACGGGGTTGCCAACCTCCCGCCAAGCGCCTTCAGGATCGTCGTCATCGACGAATTCCACCATGCCGAGGCGGCTACCTACCGAGGGTTGCTGAATCGCCTCGAGCCGGAGGAATTGCTGGGGCTCACTGCAACCCCCGAACGCGCGGACGGTGTCGATGTCCGATCGTTCTTCGACGGCCGTACCGCGGCTGAATTGCGTCTCTGGGATGCGCTGAGCGACGGGTTGCTGACTCCGTTCCATTATTTCGGCCTCGCTGATGGCACGGACCTGCGCTCGATCCAGTGGACCCGTGGCGGATACGACCTCGGGTCTCTGTCGAATCTGTACACGGGAAACGATGCTCGCGCGGCCATCGTCATGCGGAACCTGAATGACAAGGTCACGGACGTCGGCCGTATGCGCGCGTTGGGTTTCTGTGTCTCCGTGGCGCACGCCCAGTACATGGCTCGCGTGTTCAACAAGGCGGGTGTCGCTGCGCTCTCGGTCACCGGAGCAACCCACCAGAGCGACCGCGAGGAGGCGCTGCGGGCGCTCCGCGACCGGCGCGTGAACATCCTGTTCACGGCAGACCTGTTCAACGAGGGCCTCGACCTGCCCAGCGTCGACACCGTCCTTTTCCTGCGGCCGACCGAGAGCGCGACGATCTTCTTGCAACAACTCGGACGCGGCCTGCGGCTCGCACCGGACAAGCCGGTCCTGACCGCGCTGGACTTCGTTGGACACCAGCGCAAGGAGTTCCGGTTCGATGTTCGGTATCGAGCGCTGACCGGTGCGACCCGGCGAGGTCTCGCCCATCAGGTCGACCAGGGCTTCCCGTTCCTGCCGTCCGGCTCGCAGATCATCTTGGACCGGCAGACCCAACAGTTAGTGCTCGACAACATTCGCATTCAGCTGACCAACAGATGGCCGTCGCTCGTCGCCGAACTCCGCAGCTACGGCGACATCGACCTGGCCGATTTCTTGCAGGAGTCCGGCGTTGAACTCGCCGATGTCGTCCGCTCGGGTCGCAGTTGGACCCGACTTCGCCGCGACTCCGGCCTTCCGACCAGGTTCGGAGACGCGCACGAGGACGCCCTGTTGAAGCGGATACGATCGCTCGGCCATGTCGACGATAAGGATCGAGCCACCGCCTATCGGGGTTTGCTGACGGACGACGCTCCTGCCTACGCCGAGCTCAGTCTGACCGAACAAGCTTTCGCGCAGATGCTGCTGTTCTCGCTATGGCCCAGCGGCGGCTTCGGGTCCTACGATGCCGGGCTCGCGTCGCTGCGGTCCGAGGCGGCGGTCAGAGACGAGCTGCGTTCGGTGATCGACGTGACCTTCGACCAGGCTCGTCACGTCACCGTTGCTCCACGGGATGGGCTCGCCGGGCTGAACCTCCGTATCCACGCCCGGTATCAGCGCGAGGAGATCCTCGCGGCGTTGGGGCACGCGTCGCTGGCCAGGGTGCCGTCCGTGTTCCGGGAGGGAGTGCTGCAGTCCACCCAATGGGGCGCCGATGCCTTCCTGATCACACTGAAGAAGTCGGACACCGACTTCTCGCCGACAACTATGTATCGCGACTATGCCATCAGCCCAACGCTTTTCCATTGGGAATCCCAGTCGACGACGTCCATCGACTCGCCCACAGGACGGCGCTACATCAACCACCGGCAGCTCGGTTCATCAATACTTCTGTTCGTCCGCGACCAGAAGACGAACGAAATGGGGACCGAGCCCTCGCGTATCGGGCTCTGCTGGCGGACGATGCCGGTGCCTACGCCGAGCTCAGCCCGGCCGAGCAGTCGTTTGCCCGAATGTTGCTGTTTTCGCTCTGGCCCGGCGGCGGGTTCACCTCCTA
>JADGQU010000449.1 GCA_017881545.1 Gemmatimonadaceae bacterium | reverse complement strand
TGCCTGTTATTCCGGAGCCGAGGCGCGGCGTGCCTTGTCAAGACCAACGCTTACGTAGGGAGGTCAAAATGGCGCGAAGTCCAACTGCCGCAAAGTCGAAGGCGAAGGCCCCAGCCGCAAAAAAGTCAAAGACCAAGGTCACTGCCGCGAGAAAGTCGAAGACGAAGGCTCCGGCCGCAAGAAAGCCGAAGCTGCAGCACGATCCCGATACGATCCGCATTGTGCCGCTCTACGGCACCGGCGAGTCTGGGCGTCCGACTGCGGAGGCGCTCGCCGCGGGCCCGGCCGCGGCGCCAAAACTCACCTATCGGGGAGGGCCGCGGCTCGCCAACGTGAAGGTCTTCACGATCTTCTGGGGCGCAGCGTGGAAGGGCTCCCAGGCGGCGCTGGTCACAAAGGTCAACGCCTTTTTCGACTATATCTTGACGAGCCCGCTGATCGACCAATTGAGCGAATACAACGTGCCAAGCTACGCCATCGGACACGGCTCACATGTCGGCTCCGCAATCGTGACAACATCGGCGCCGACCCACTCGGTAACCGACGCTAAGCTGCAGGCTTTCCTGAAGCAGCAAATCGCCAGCAACAACGCCTTGCCAAAACCGGACGCAAATACGCTCTACTTTATCTATACGCCGCCCGGCGTGCGCGTCGTGCAGGGGGGCTCGGCGTCTTGTACGACCTTCTGCGGCTACCACAACGATATCGGCGGGACCATCTTCTACGCGATCATGCCCTTTCCCGGATGTGGCGGATGCCTTGGCGGCCTCAGTTCAGCGGACGCCCTGACTTCGACAAGTTCGCACGAATTGTGCGAGGCGATCACCGACGCCGTTCCCGGCACGGGCTGGTATGATGATGCGAACGGCGAAATCGGCGACATCTGCGCGTGGAAGACGAAGGTGCTGGGCGAATACACGGTACAGCTCGAGTGGTCCAATAAATCAGGCCAGTGCGTTTGAAGGCCCTCGGTTCGACCTGCTTCGACCAGACCAGCGGCCGGCAGGGCAGGGGCCACGGAGACGACGAGCCTGGAGTGAAGCCCGCGCGCGACAGAGGCCTACCACGGCATTCGGTTGAAATACTTCGCGACCTGGGTCTGTCGACGGAAAAGATAGTCGCGTACCACCGTCGCTTTCCGACACCGACCGCAAACCATGTGCGAAAGGCCGTCGACAAGGGGCATCGGATCAGGCACGACGGCGTGGCGCGGTTCTAGCGCCCGCGCTAGACGACCACTTCTGGCGTAGATGAGATCAAATGTTCACCGACCTCATCGACATCTTCACGCTCTTGGCCACCCTGCCAAATCGCGGAGTAGTGCTAACCGAAGCTGCGTTCGTCATCGTCACGTCTTTGTTCGCGCTGGAGCTTGCAGCGCCCCTGATCGTTCTCGCAGGCCTTATCGTGAAGGCGTCGGCTCTGATTGTCCTGAAGGCGTCGGCTCTGCCGCATGCGCGACTAAACGCTGGCCGCGCGCTTCCAAGACCGCTTGGAGCTAGACGAGCACGTGCTCGAATTGCTGCGGCAGCTACGCCAGTCTGGCCCGCTGCCGACGAGGCTAACCGCGTCTTGGCGAAATCAAGCAATCGGGTCGGATCGCCGTCTGCCCCTCACTCAATCGACGGGCTTGCCCGCGCTATCGGTGAAGCTCAGTCGTGGCGTGATCCAACCGATAGGCCATGATCCCAATTGAGCGAGCAACGGGCGGGGCATCGCCACAGCGTGGGGAGGGAAGTGGGAAGCCCAGACGGTGGCGAACATCCTCCGCCGAGCCGCGGAGGACCTATTCTCCGACCTTGTCGGGGTCGCGCCAGAACTCCGGCACCGCCAGCTCGTGCTCGACGCACCATGGCTTGGGCGGGCCATCCGGATAGTTGAGGTCGATCCAGCGCTCTCTGGTCAGCGGACCCCCGTTCTGGATCATGTAGGCCAGCGTCGGGTCCATACAGGCTGCGGCGACGAGGCGCGGGTGGAGGACGACGGGCATCCGGCCAGTGTTACAGGGCCCGGTGACCTCGTCCAGCGAAGGCAGCGGCAATCGTCAGGAACAGTTGCTGATCCCGTTCACCGCTCGTCGTGCCCTGGCCGATGCCAGGCAACCTCGGCGGCCTCGTCACGTTCTCGACTTTCGCGGAGTGGCGGTCGTTATCGAGGAAGATGACCCTTACGAGGGAACAGGCTTCGTTCGCCCATTGGCCTTGGCGAGCTCGAAGACCTTCCGAACCTCGCTCTCCAAGCGAATCCCCGTTTCCTCACCAAGCGCACGGGCGAGCTTGACCGCGTACTCGTCACGATAAAGCTCGTGGTTCTTGAGGAGCCGACAGAATCTCTCGTGCCATTCGCGCTGCTTCGTGGTCAGCGCCTGGCGTTCAGCATCGAGAGTCCTTCGTTGAATCTCACCGAGTTGCTGGTTCATCTCGCAGAGCCCCGGCACGCAGCAGCCGGGTCACTCTATCATGGATTTGAGCGTCTTGGGTCGCGACCCGGGCGGCATCATTCCGTGACGGTTTCGCTCCCCCAGCCACGGTTGTCGCAGTATGGTTATGACTACTGTCGAATTATATTACACTGCCTAGCAGTAACTCTACTTTCCCAACAT
>JADGQU010000131.1 GCA_017881545.1 Gemmatimonadaceae bacterium | reverse complement strand
AATAGGCGCCGCGCCACGGAACGCCGGGAGGAGCGACCCGTGGATATTGAGCGTTCCGAGCTCCGGCACGTCGATGATCCTCTGCGGCAGGATATGTCCGTAGGCGACGACCACCGAGATGTCCGGCTTGAGCTCCGAGAGCTTTTGAAACAGCTCGGGGTCGCGCGCGTTCTTCGGCTGAAAGAGCGGAATCTCTTCGTCGATGGCGATCAGCTTCACCGGCGACGGAAATATCTCACGCGCTCTGCCCTGCGGCTTGTCGGGCTGCGTGACCACACCGACGACCTCGAATCCTTCCCCGACGAGCGCGCGCAGAGCCGGCGCTGCGAATTCCGGTGTTCCCCAGAATGCGACGCGCACTACATCTCCGTCTCGTTCGGGTGGTGGTGCTCACCCTTCACCTCGGCGCGCACTTTTCTGATGGACCCGGGATAGTCGGCTTTCGCCTTCTCCCACTTCGACATCGCGGCCTTGCGCTTGAGCGGGCTCAGATAGTCGATGAACAGCTTTCCGTCGAGGTGATCGATCTCGTGTTGAATGCATCGTCCGAGCAGCTCGGAGCCGGTGGCCTCGTACTCTTTGCCGTTTTCGTCGGTCGCCAGAATCGTCACCGTCGCCGGCCGCTCGACATCTCCGTAGATGTCGGGAATGGAGAGGCAGCCCTCCTCCGCTTTTTCCTTTTCGCCCTCAGTGGAGACGATGGCCGGGTTGATGAGAACGTGCCTGGCCCCCTCGACATCGACCACCGCCAGCCTTTCCGTCCGCCCCACCTGCGGCGCTGCCAGCCCGATTCCCTCGGCGGCGTACATCGTCTCGAACATGTCGGCGATGAGCTTGCGCAGCTCGTCGGTGATCTTTGTGACGGGCTTTGTCGGCTTGCGAAGAACCGGGTCGCCCAGCACCCGGATATCGAGGATGCTCACCCAGCGCTCACGTTGGAGGCCGATGTCGGCCGGCTGATCTTCGCGATGCGTCCCCGCTCGATGATGACGCGAGTGTCGCCCGACTTGATGGTGACGCGGTCGTCCATCCCTCCGGACGTGTCGTCGCCGCCCTTCTCCTTGATGAAGAGCACTTCTCCGACGAGCCCGCCGTTCGTCACGATCTCATCGCCCTTTTTCAGGTTGCGCACCAGCTCGTCGTGCTTCTTGCGCTGGGTGGCCTGGGGCCGAATGAGAATGAAGTAGAAGATTGCGAAGATCGCTCCATACATGAAAATGGAGCCGAGTATCGGATTGCTTGGCATTGTTATGAAAAACCGGGAATGGTGGCGAAAAGTTTCAGGCGATCAGGGTCGAAGTTGTGTGGTATCGTGCGAGCCAGTCGCGCGACCACTGCTCGAGGTCGCCGTCTTGAATGGACTGACGGGCCGAGCGGGCGAGCGACAGCAGGAAATGTACATTGTGCAGGGAAAGTAGGCGGAGACCGAGGATTTCGTCCGAGACGAAGAGGTGGCGGAGGTAGGCCCGGCTGAATCTCGTGCAGGCCGCGCAGTCGCAATCCGGGTCAAGGGGATTGGGATCGGTGCGAAATTCGGTGCGCTTGATGTTTAGGCGCCCGTCCCTCGTGAACACCGCGCCGTTCCTCCCCATCCTCGTCGGCGCCACGCAGTCGAACAGGTCCACCCCTCGGCGGATCCCTTCGATGAGATCGTCGGGGAATCCGACTCCCATGAGATAGCGGGGATGCGTCTTTGGCAGCGCGTCGTCCACCACCTCGAGCATCTCATACATCGCGTCTTTGTTCTCGCCGACCGAGAGCCCGCCGATCCCGAAACCGGGCCAATCGTGCATCGATCGTGCGGCTTCGGCGGCTTCCCGCCGCAGGTGCGCGTGGATTCCGCCCTGCACTATCGGGAAGAGTGCCTGATGATTCTTCGGGTCCAGGCGCTCGACTTCGGCCAGGCAGCGCGCCAGCCAGCGGATGCTCCGCTCGCTCGCGTCGCGGGCGGTCGCTTCGTCTGACTGGCCGGGAATGACGTGGTCGAACTGCATTATGACGTCGGCGCCCAGGTTGCGCTCGATCTGCATCACGCTCTCGGGGGTGAAAAACCGGCGCGAGCCGTCGATATGGGACTGGAACTCGACGCCCTCCTCCTGGATGGTGCGGAGTCCCTCGAGCGAGAAGACCTGGAACCCGCCGGAGTCGGTGAGGATCGGCCCGTCCCACTGCATGAAGCTGTGAAGTCCGCCCATCTCGCGCACGACGTCGTCACCGGGCCGAAGGTGCAGGTGATACGCGTTGCTTAGTATCATCGATGCGCCCATCCGGACCAGGTCTTCGGGATCGAGCGCCTTTACTGTAGCGAGAGTCCCGACCGGCATGAACGCGGGTGTCTCCACCGGCCCGTGCGGGGTCGAAAAAACGCCGGCCCGTGCGGCGCCAGCCGTCGAGACTATGTCGAAGGAGAAGCTCACGGTTGAAAGTTAGTCCGTCGGGGAGGATCTTGTTCACACCAACCAACCACTATGACTGACACGAAGACAGGCACAAAGGCCAACGTCTGGTTCATCACCGGCTGCTCGACCGGATTCGGCCGAGAGCTGGCCAAGCTCGTGCTCGACCGCGGCTATCGGGCGGTCGTGACGGCTCGCGATCCGGCCAAGGTCGAGGACATCGCGAAGGGCAGGGAGGACCGCGCGCTCGTGCTCGAGCTAGATGTCACCGACCCGGTCGAGGTCGATGCCGCGGTCAAGAGCGCCGCGAAGCATTTCGGCCGCCTCGACGTCCTCGTGAACAATGCGGGGATCGGGTACTTTGGCGCGGTCGAGGAGAGCGACGAGGAAGAAGTGCGTCGGATGTTCGAGATCAACTTCTTCGGGCTGTCGCGTATGACGCGGGCGGTGCTGCCGATAATGCGCAAACAGCGCAGCGGGCACATCGTGAACATCTCGTCCATCGGCGGACTGAAAAGCTTCCCGACCCTGGCCTACTACCACGCGACCAAGTACGCCGTCGAAGGATTCTCCGAGTCCCTCGCGCTCGAAGTCGCGCCACTCGGCATCAAGGTTACGATCGTCGAACCCAGCGGGTTTCGCACCGACTGGGCCGGTCGTTCCGCGAACGAGACCAAGACTAAGATTTCCGACTACGCTGGAACGGCCGGCAAGAATCTGGAGAATATCCGCGGCTACAGCGGCAAACAGCCCGGCGATCCGGTGCGCGCGGCCGCGGCGATCATCGCGGCTGTGGAATCTCCCGATCCGCCGCTAAGGTTGCTGCTCGGCAAAGCAGCGCTCAAAGGAGCGCGTATGAAGCTGGAGATGCTGAAGAAGGACTTCGACGCATGGGAGAAGACGACAGTGGAGGCCGACTTCCCCGACGCGTAGCTTCACTTCGCGGACTTTTCCCGGAGATCCTGCGACGCTTCAGGTCACGCGCGATGGAAGCTGACGTCCTGTGTGAACACAGGCGTCCCGACGCCGACTGACCCCTTGAGCACATTGCGCGACGTCAATTGCCCCTCGAAATGTTGGGTCGACATCGGGCCGGGTATCGGGACTTGCGGAGTATAGGTCAGATCGAGTTGTACCGCGTCTCCGTTGATTGTGCCCGCCACAGTAACAATGCCGCAGGGTCCCGCCTCACCGCACCAGTTTCCGCCCCCCGAGATGATCGAGCCCGAGAGGGTCAGGTCCATCTCGAAAAGGTTCCCGGGGATCGAAAAATCCTGGTCCCATTTGCCCACGATATTGGTGGGACCTACCGGATTGGTGGGACCTACCGGGTCCGAACATCCAGCCACAACCAACGCCAGCAACAACACCGACTTCGCAGAACGCATGAGCTCCTCCCGTGAGAGTTTTGTTCATCATTTCAATCTCATACGAGGGCCATCGCATCGCCATAGGAATAGAGCCTATATCGCTCGGCCACGGCTTCCTGATACGCCCGCATTGTGAGGTCGTAGCCCGCGAACGCGGCGACGAGCATCATGAGAGTGGAGCGCGGCAGGTGGAAGTTGGTGATCAATCGGTCGACCGCGCGGAACTCGTAGGGCGGCCGGATGAAGATGCGGGTGTCGCCGGATTTCTCGCGGAAGATTCCATCGTCGTCTATCGCACTTTCCAGAGTGCGCACGCTCGTAGTACCTACTGCCCAGATCTTGCCGCCGCCGGCTCGCGTTTCGTTCAGAATCTCCGCGGCTCGCGCCGGGAGCGTGTACGGCTCCTCGTGCATGACGTGATCGGCGGGGTGCTCGGTCTCGACCGGCTTGAACGTCCCGGCGCCGACATGCAGCAGGAGATCGGCGCGCTTCACGCCCTTGGCTAGCAGCGCGTCGAGAATCTCAGGTGTGAAGTGAAGTCCCGCTGTCGGCGCCGCCACCGATCCGCTCTCGTTTGCATAGACAGTCTGGTACCGCTCGGCGTCGGATGGCTCATCCGCGCGCGTGATGTAAGGCGGAAGCGGAACGTGTCCGTACTTCTCGATCGCCTGATCACTCGGGAGTGGTGAGTTGAGCTTGACGACGCGGGTCCGCCGCTCGGTCGTGGAGACGATCTCGACCTCGAAGTCATCGGCGACGTGAACGATCCGCCCGGGCTTGAGCTTTCCACCGGGATGCACCATCGCCTCCCAGGTCCTTTCGTCGAGCGGCCGCAGCAGGAGAACCTCGGCCGGCGTTCCGTTCTCGCGAACGCCGAGGAGTCGCGCGCGAAACACGCGGGCGGTGTTGAGCACGATCGTGTCGCCGGCGGGAATGAGCTGCTCGATATCGCTGAACTGCTTGTGCGAGATCTCGCCGGTCGAGCGGTTGACGACCATGAGCCTGCTGTCGCCGCGTCGCGGCGTCGGCTGCTGCGCGATGCGATCGGCGGGGAGGTCGAAGTCGTAGTGGGAAGTGCGGGTGCCGTCCTTGGTCACTTTCCCTTCATCTCGGTCAGCCGGCGCGAGATGTCCTCGGGCAGGAACATGTCGTCGGAGATTCCGGCGATCTCCTCGGCCTCTTTCCATGCGTCCTCGAGGACGGACAGCTCGCCCTCGAGCGCGCGTCGCTCGGATTCTTCATGCGACACCATCTCGAGTGCGAGACGCACCTCAGCTGGGACTCTGGAGAGTCTGGCGGCAAAGGCTCGTCGCTCCAACAGGGCTTCGGTTGAGTCTGTGAGAAAGAGACGCCATTTGCCCTCCGTCGCCGCGATGCGCGCCGCCCGGTCAAAGACAGTCGAAGGATCTTCGTACTCGGTCGCGAGGGCGATCGCTGATTTGAGCTGCCGCGCTGAAGCTCCGCGAACGTTGAACCGTGGAAGCAGCTGCGCCGCGGCGCGCATTGCATCGCTTCCGCGAAGGTCAGTTTGCTCCTGATTGGTCCCGTAACGCCACCATGGAGTTGCGCGCTCCGAAGGAGCGCTATAGGTGAGGCGGATTCCCCAGGCGTCGCGGGCAGTCGGCGGCAGCATCTCGGCCTCTACCGCATCACGCGCCCTTACCTGCAGAACGCTTCCGTCGCCGTCATGAACTCGGGCGACAACTCGTCTACTCGAATACAGCGAGTAACTGAGATTCGCGAGACCAAAAAGGTTTGAGCCTATTGCGCCCATCGAGAGCCCGAGCACGGGGCCGACAAGAGGAATCGTTGCCACGCCAGCCAATGCGACTGACCCTTGAATGAAATACTTCCGTCGGCGTCGCCCGAACTGATCTCCGTACCGCCACGCGGCGAACTCAGGTCGTTGCGGTTTCCCGATGCGGACCAGCTCGAGACCTTCGGCGAGACGAGCGAGGCCGATGTGATCCGTCGAAACGCGGAGCTTTGTCCCGCGGTACGAACGCTCGCACTCCTCGATCGCTTCCCACCTCTCTTCGATCGGGGTGAGATTCCAGCGCTCGCACTTCCGGCACACCACCCACAAGCGACCCTTCGCGGCGTCGAACGCCAGCCGGCGACCGATCGGAAAATGCTCGACAGCCTCGTTTGCTCCGAGCTCGGTATGGCAGAAGAGGCAGGTCGAATACATCGATCTTAATCTACGCTCGGTTCGTTAACGTCCCTTCATCTCATCGAGCCGGCGGGAGATGTCCTCCGGAAGGAACATATCGTCCGAGATGGCTGCGATCTCTTCGGCTTCCTTCCACGCGTCCTCGAGGAGGTACAGCTCTCCCTCGAGCGCGCGTCGCTCGGATTCTTCGTGCGAGGCCATCTCGAGCGCAAGTCGCAACTCGGGCGAGACCAGCGAAAGGATCGGCCCTTGGCCGTAGACCCTCCAGCTCGGTTTCGTTACTGCGAGACGCACAGCTCGCTCGAACGTGGTCGAAGGGTCAGCGTGCTCGGTCGCAAGAACGACCGCGTCCTTGACCTGCTTTGCCGAAGCTCCGGTGGCGTTCAATACCGGCAGCAGCTGCCCCGCGACGCGCAGGGCATCGTCTCCGCGCACGTCGGTGTGCTCCTGGCCTTTTGCAGGATTCAACGATAGAAGACCTCTACCTGCGACAGGAAGATGCTTGATGCGCAATCCCCAGGGTTCGTTCGCAGTCGGCTCCAGCATTCCAGTTCCGCGGGCGTCGATCGCTCTGTCTTCCGCCCCTTCCGGCCCCCTGATCGATCCCATACCATTGCAGTCGTCCGACGCGCGGGGAGCAGGAGGCGGCCAGCGGGCAGATAGAAGGTGGGCTG
>JADGQU010000130.1 GCA_017881545.1 Gemmatimonadaceae bacterium | reverse complement strand
GATCAGAAATATCAGCGGGAGTGATCTTGTTCATCACCTCGGCGGCTGTGTAGCCGAGCATGCGCTCGGCACCCACGTTGAAGATCTGAATGACGCCACTGGCGTCGGTGGCAATGCTCGAGAAGTTCGCGCTGTTGAAGATCGCGCTTTGCAGAGCGCCGGTTGTGAGCAGAGCGTCCGTGTGTCCAACGCCCGCAGTCACGCCGGCTGACTGGGGAGTGCGGCGATCAATGAGTGGTTTTCCTTTGGTCGTCATGACGGTTTCCTGAGCGTCAACGTGTTGACGCGTTGGCGTGTTGCGGTGGCTTGTCGTGGATTGCATCAGCGTGCGGCCAAACGCCGAGCGGCTGGAGCGCGTGCTGCGAAATGAAGCCACAGTGCTCGCACACGATCATGACCGCGGGAATGGTCGTTCTCTCGGTCGTGTCGCGTTCCATCGTCGCCTGCACTTCGATCCGCGAGTACTCACTCACCGTCCATTGGCTGTCACGGCAGCGCGGGCAGCTTCCCGCGCCGCGCGATTTCAGGGCCGCGACGATCCTGTGTTTCTCGTCCGCGGAAATTCCCTTGTAGTTGCTCATGGCAGTCCTCGATAGGTTGGTGGCGACGCCGGAAAGCGAATCGCGGGGACTCGGCCGGGAGTGCGGACAGGCGTTAGCGACCCCGGAGCCTTCAGAGGATCGGCCGGAATGTTCCGCGCGGCAAAGACAAGCGGCCGATACGACTCGACGCACCATGCAACTGCTTGCCGCGAGATCGCTCTGAATTCACGGGACGGAAAGCGGTTTGGATTGTGAGGATCTTCCTCCGCGAGCCGCACCATTTCGCGCACCTGAACGACTATCTCTGATAGTGATAATCCGCGACTCTGGTCTGCCGCTACTTTGGCTCGCACGGAGAGGCGTAGCGCGTTCGAGAAAGCGGATACGTCTGCAGCGTCGGCGGCGACGAATTCGTCCGGTAGCTCGACTGCACCAGTTGGTGAATCATTCATGAGGAGCGCCTTGGCGGAGGTAGGGCGTCGCCAGAAGCGCCGGGATACTGCCTCGCGATCGGGGCAGATCGGACGTGCGGGCTGGTGTGAAACTCCCGCACATGATCACTTGATGAACCTTCGATTAAATGTAAGTGGTTGTTTTTCGATAAGGGGATTCGCGTGATGGTTGAGGTTGTTTCCGGCGAGCCCCGAGTTTGGCTGCGTCCTTGCTCATTGTACGCATCACTGTCGTGCCTCCATTAGGCAAGACCAGTACCCCTGAACAGTTCCACCCTTCTGCCTCGGCGCCCAGACGGCGTCCCCGCAGTTATACGAGGCAACAATGCCAATTTCAAAAAGTAGGAATCAAATTCGCGCCGTCGGTGTCGAGGGCTCGCGCGACTCCAGTCGCGAGAGCCTTGCGAACAGAGAAGAATCGGTAAAGCAGGATCTGACGCGCCGCTTGAAGTATGTGTGCGCGAACTTTTCGAGCGGAGATTTCGAGACGCTCGTCACGGACATGACTCGCGAGCAGCTCAGGGGTGAACGCGTTTGCGGGAGCCGGCTGCGCCCTTGCTGAGCTGACGATGCCGCTCGAGGATCTGTTCGCGCATTAGCGCGACGGGGTTCTCAAGGTCGCCATCACCCCTTAGGCACCCCCGGATTCGCCCAGACCGTTGAATAATCGGGTATCCGCGCGATATTTTTATCTCCGTGACTGAACACCGATCCCGCATGCTCTCGATTCCCAGCGGTACTTGCCATTGACCCGCACGAGCGGGGGATCCTCGGCGCGTGCTTCTATGAAGAGTAGAGCCGACAAGGGTAAGGACACGTCGTCGGATGACCGGGCTCCGGCGCGACAAATCGCGCGCCGCCTGATCCACAGTCGCAGCACTGGATCAGGAGACGACATTTCCGCGCGCGCCGCCGCCGCGTCGTGTGACCATCTCTACCAGGAGCTCTCGCGGTGGGTTGGGCCCGACGGCTGTCACGCGCTCTTTACACGTGCTCTCGCGCAAGCGCGAGACGAGTACCCCGCGCTGGCACAGATTCATCTCCAGCCGCGGTCCGAGCCCTACATCGATGGAGTCGCGGAAGCCATAATGGCGCACGGAGACTCCACGACCGCCGACGCACTCGAATCGATGCTCGCCCGTCTGGTCGAGCTTCTCGGCAGACTCATCGGAGACGACATGGCAATGAAACTGATTGAGCGAAGCTTGGTATCCGAACCCGACGGCGCGTCTTCCGATAACAGGAGGGAGGAGGCGTGAAGAGAGAAGAGGGAGCAAAAATTCGTAGTATGCCCAGCGGAGTACCTGGCCTCGACGCCGTGCTTGGCGGGGGGTTGCCGGAATATTCATTCAATCTGATCGCAGGCGGACCCGGCTCCGGGAAGACTACGCTCGCCCATCAGTTCATGTTCGCGAATGCTACCGTCGAGCGACCGGCGCTTTATTTCACCGTGCTCGGCGAGCCGACCATCAAGATGCTGCGATATCAGCGGCAGTTCCGGTTCTTCGATCCCAAGCTTGCCGGCTCTGCTATCCAGTTCATCAATTTGAGCGCGGAGGTCATGGAGCGGGACCTCGGTGACGTTCTGGACCGGATCGTCGCTGAGATCGAGCGCGCCAAACCGGGAATCGTCGTCGTCGATTCATTCCGGACGATCGGCGGCCCGCATGGCAGCACCGAGCGGGGGTCATCGTTCGACCTCGACCATTTCATTCAGCGTCTCGCCCTTCACCTGACCACCTGGGAAGTAACCTCCTTCCTCCTCGGAGAATACGCCGAAGAGGAGCAACGAAACCCCGTCTTTACGGTGGCGGATGGTCTGCTCTGGCTCTCGCAGGCAACTGACAGGAATTCCGTTGTTCGAAAGCTTCAGGTGGTGAAGATCCGCGGGCGGGCACCCATGCCAGGATTGCACACGTTCCGGATAACAGACAACGGGCTTCAGATCTTCCCCCGCATTCCAGAGCAGACGAGCAAACGGGCGATACCGCAGAAGCGTGACCGACTTTCCACGGGTGTGGCGGGAATGGATGAAATGCTCGACGGCGGAATCATTGCCGGCGCCGCGGTGATGCTCACCGGCCCCGCCGGCAGCGGCAAATCGACGATCGCCACGCAATTCATGTCCGCGGGATTGGCGAATGGAGAGACCGGAGTAATCGCGGTATTCGAGGAGTATCCGGAGGAGTACCTTCGCCGTGCCAACATCCGAAACCCGGAAGTGGGAAAGATGATCGATGCGGGGAAGTTGGCGCTGATCTACCTCCGCCCCCTGGACCTCTCAGTAGACGAGGCCCTCTTTTCGATTCTCGAGGCGGTGGATCGGCTCGGCGCTAAGCGCGTCGTCATCGACTCGCTGTCGGGGTTCGAGGTCGCCCTCGCCCCGACGTTCCGCGAGGACTTCCGCGAGTCGCTGTATCGCCTGGTTGGGACGTTGACTGCAACCGGGGTTACGGTATTCATGACCGCGGAAGTCGCCGAGGCATTCGCCGAGGCGCGCTTCACGACTGAAATGGTTTCCTTCATCACCGACGTGATCATCGTACAGAGATATGTTGAAATTGAGGGAGAGCTTCGGCGAGTGATGGCGGTGGTCAAAATGCGTGGCAGCAACCACAGCCATGAATTCAGGATGTACAAGGTCACGGCCAATGGAATCGTCGTTGGTTCGACCCTTACGGAATACGATGGAATCCTTGGCGGGTCGCCCACTTTGCGCTCAAAGGTGAACGGCGCGTCTCCCGAGCAGAAGCCGGTGAAGAGTGAGCCCACCCCGCGAACCAGGGTGCCAAAGGTGGCCAAGGCGAGGCGAGGCAAATAGCGGGAATGGAATCCAGAAAGCGGCCGCCTGCCGCAGGAGCGACCAAGCTTTCAATCCAGGAAGCGCTGCGGCGCTGCATGCAGCAAGCCCCGCTGCCATTCGCCATTACGCGCGGCGCGGAGCACGCGCTCGTCTACGCCAACTCCGCATTCACTCGCCTGGCTGGCGCCAAAGGCAAATCGCTGGGTACCTCCATCGCCGCTGCATTCACCGCGCCGGAGGGGCGAGGGTTGCGCGCAATTCTCGATCGAGCATTTCGCGACTCTGTCGAGCTGCTGGATGAGCGCATCGGCGCGTCGAGCGAGCAAGCGAGTGGATGGCAATGCAGCGTGTGGCCGGTGATCGGGAGTAACGGAAGCGCCGAGGCCCTCGGGATCCAGATTCGCGAATCAAGCCCACCGGACAGTGCGCTAGAGCTTCAGCGCCAGGTTGCCGAGCAGATGCTCTTCGGCGCACTGCGCGAACGCGGTATCGCCGACGATGCCGAGGCTGCGCGGCGCCGGGCGGCTTTCCTGGCCGAGGCCGGTCGTCTGCTTGCCGAGTCTGTGGATCAGTCCACGACGCTGGTTGCCCTCACCAGACTCGCACTTCCTACTCTCGGCGCGTGGTGCATCGTGGATATCCTCGAAGAGGGCGATGCCATCCACCGACTTGGCATCTACCACCCTGATCCCCAAAAACAGAAGCTCGCGCGGGAGTTGGATGCAACCTGGATTCCTGAGGCCGACGATCCGTTCGGGGCCCCCGCGATGCTCCGAGATGCGCGAACGATCGCCATTACCGACGACATCGAGCCCACGCTCGCCGCCAGCGCTCATACCCCGCACAACCTGCATATCCTGCGTCAGCTCGGGATCGGATCTCTCCTTACGGTTCCGCTCATTGCGCGGAAGAGGCTGCTCGGCGCTATCACCTTTGTCAGCGCGCAAACCGGAATTTCGCACAGCCCGGAAGACGTGCATCTGGCTGAAGACATCGCAGCCCGCGGGGCGCTCGCCCTCGACAATGCGCAGGTATACGACCTCGCGCTCGTGCTCCAACGGAGCGCCGAGACCGCGAACAGGGCAAAGACAGCCTTCCTCGGCGCGATGAGCCACGAGCTGCGCACGCCGCTCAACGCGATCGGCGGCTACATCGATCTGCTGGACATGGGCCTGCGCGGGCCGGTCACGGCCAGCCAGCACGCCGATTTCGCGCGGGTGAAAACCAATCAACAGCACCTCGCTCTCCTCATCACCGAAATCCTGACCTTCGTAAGGGTCGGAAGCGGTCATGTGTCCTACGCGGTCGGCGACATCAACGCCTGCGATGCACTGCGGCACGCGGTCGAGCTGATCGAGCCTCTCTTTGGGCAGAAAGGTCTCGTTTACAAGGGAATCACCGGAGAATCGACCGTCACTGCACGCGCCGATCCGGAGCGAGTCACTCAGATTCTGGTGAACCTGCTCTCGAATGCCATCAAGTTTACGCCGTCGGGCGGCACGATCAGCGCGGAGTGCGGGAGCACGGCTGACAGCGTAACGCTGCGGGTAAGCGACACCGGGATCGGGATCGACCCGGACAAGCATGAAGCTATCTTCGAGCCCTTCATACAGCTGAAGGAGGGACTCTCTGATCGCGAAAGCGGAGTCGGACTGGGACTGGCGATAAGCCGCGACCTCGCCCGCGCGATGCATGGCGATCTCACTGTTGAAAGCGCCGAAGGAAAAGGAGCGCGGTTCACGCTTTCCCTTCCGCGCATGGCCGAAGAGCCGAAGGCCTAGGCGACCCGGTCGAGCACAGCACGCACTTTTCTCGCGAGCTGCTCGGGTGTAAAGGGCTTCTGGAGAAACGCAGTCTCGCCCTGCAGCACCCCGCGCCGAAGGACGTCGTCGTCGGTGTAGCCGGACATGAGGAGAGACCCCAGCTCGGGACGCGCCCTGACAAGCTTTTCCACGAGCTCCCTTCCATTCATGCCGGGCATCACGACATCAGTTATCACTGCATCGATGAGCAGCTCCGGATTGCGCGCGATCGCCAGCGCTTCGACGCCGCCGTCCGCGGCGTACACAGTGTAGCCGCAGTTCTTCAGCACGCGCTCGACCAGGCCGCGCAAACTGGAGTCGTCTTCCACTACCAGTAGCGTCTCGGATCCCTGCGGGACTTCCTTCGGTTTGATGTCGGCGGGCCGCTCCTCGGCATCGGCGGTGACGCGTGGGAAGAATACCTTGAACGTGCTTCCCTGACCGATTTCTGAGTACACGTGTACCTCACCACCCGACTGTTTGACGATTCCGTAGACCGTCGAGAGCCCGAGCCCGGTGCCGCGCCCAAGCTTTTTCGTGGTGAAGAACGGCTCGAACAATCGTTGCTGGACCTCGCGCGTCATTCCGGTTCCCGTGTCACTGACCGCCAGCATCACGAATTCCCCATCGGGCGGATGCAGCGTACCCGACCCGGATTCAGCGGAGAGCTCGGCCGCCGATGTGCGAATGCTGATGCGACCTCCAGCGGGCATCGCATCGCGCGCGTTCACGACGAGGTTGATCAACACTTGTTCGAGCTGGCCTGGATCGGCGTTGATCGCGGCAATGCCAGGATCGAGAAATGTCCGTAGCTCGATATCTTCTCCGATGAGCCGGCGAAGCATGTTCTGGAGGTCGCCGACAACGTCGTTGATGCTCATCACCCGGGGTTGCATCACCTGTTGCCGGCTGAATGTGAGGAGCTGCCTCGTGAGAGACGCCGCACGGTCGGCTGCCGCGGCTATCTCCTGCACGTCTTCGCGGTTGGAGTCATCCTCATCGAGATGCTCCAGGA
>JADGQU010000448.1 GCA_017881545.1 Gemmatimonadaceae bacterium | reverse complement strand
GAGCGATGCTGCCGGGAAACCCGTGAAGATGTTGACGCCCAGGCCCTCCGCCTTTTCGCCCAGCCAGCGGACGATCTCGCAGATCGATGCGATCTGGTAGCCGTGATTCTGCATCGTCGGCGGCGTCGGGATTCTCACCGCGCGACTTCCGGTCAGGAAATAGACACGCTCTCGGGCAACCGGGGCGCGGAACGGGAAATCCTTGTCCTTGAGCTCGGGAAAGAGCGAGCGAAGCGCGATTGGATTGACGACTGCGCCGGAAAGCGAATGTTCGCCGAGCGCGCCGGCCTTTTCGAGGACGCCTATCTGGACGTCGCCCAGATCTCCGCCCGCCTCGTTGTCGGCTTTGACCAGCCGGGCGAGCGCGATCGCTCCGGCCAATCCCGCCGGACCGCCGCCGACAAAGAGGACATCCATTGGAACCGCCTCGGCGTCGGGCGGCTCCGGCAGGATCAACCGCTCCAATGGGAGCGGTGCCTGGTGGGCGCTGGGAAGAAGCTTCGCCTGGCTTCCTGCCATTAGGAGTGTTCCATGATTTCGAGGAGCTTCACAGCTTCCACCATTAGTGGTGTTTCTTTGCCTCGCGAACCGCCTCGGTGAGCGCGGGAATCACCTCGAACACATCGCCGACGATACCATAGTCGGCAACCTTGAAAATCGGCGCATCCTTGTCCTTGTTGACTGCGACGATGGTCTTCGACGTGCGCATGCCCGCCAGGTGCTGCACCGCGCCGGAAATTCCGACCGCGATATAGAGCTGGGGACTCACCAGGCGTCCCGTCTGCCCGATCTGATCGCTGTGCGGACGCCAGCCATCGTCGGTGACGGCGCGCGTGGCGCCGACCGCGGCATTGCCGAACGCAGCGGCGAGATCTTCGACGAGCTTGAAATTCTCCGCGGCCTTGAGACCGCGTCCACCGGCGATGACGACCGGAGCTTCCGCGAGATCGAGCTTGCCGCCGCCACCTTGGCGCGTTTCGATCACCTTCACGCGCGTGGACGCGGGATCGATCGCGGGCTGCGCGTTCTCGACGCGTCCCGCCTTCGCATTCTGGGCCGGCGCAATGACGTTTGGACGCATTACGATGACAGCGGGCTTGGCGCCGATCGCGATCGTGGCGATCAACTTCCCGATGTTCATCGGATGACGGACGACGATCGAGTCGCCCTCGATCTCGAACGAGAGAACGTCTGTCACGATGCTGACGTCGAGACGGGCTGCGACGCGTGGCGCGAGATCACGCCCCTGCGCGGTCGTGCTGAACACGGCCGCGCGGTAGCCGCCCGATTTCCCGCGATCCGTGACGGTCGCGGTCGCAACCTCGGGGCTGTAGTTGGCGAGGCCCGCGTGCTCGACGACGATCACAACATCAGCGCCGTACTGTCCGATCTGGCCTGCTTTGGCGGCGATTCCGGGCGGGCCGAGGACGAGAGCATGGACTTCACCGCCGCCCGACTTGTCCGCGAGCATCCGCGCCGCGGTGACAGCCTCGAGCCCAACTTTGCGCACGTCGGTGCCGCGTGTTTCGACAAAAGCGAAGATATTCGCCATCAGATGACCTTCGCCTCCGTCTGAAGCAGCCTCACCAGCTCCGGCACTGCCGCCGCGCCTTCGCCCACTATCCGCCCCGCCTTTCGCTCGGGCGGAAGCTCCAGCTTCCTTACAGTGATTTGTGGTTCTGGGAGCAAGGCAGGTTTGGTTTGGAGCGGCTTTTTCTTGGCCGCCATGATTCCCTTGAGCGAGGGGAGCCGCGCGGGGTTGAGTCCTTCATCGACTGTCAGGACCGCGGGCAGCGGGAACTCGACGATCTCCTGGGCGCCTTCGAGCTCTCGCTTCGCCTTGCCTTTGCCACTCGCGATCTCGAGAGAGGAAATCGCGGTAACGCACGGGAGGCCGAGCAGCTCGGCCGCCATGGGGCCGACGACCCCGTTCGACGAGTCCGGCGACATTTTGCCGAAGAGGATCAGGTCGTAGCCGCCCGTTTTGAGCTCCGCGGCCAGCGCCTTTGCGATCGCGAGTCCGTCGAAGGGAAGCTTGTCGGCCTTGAGATGGATTCCGCGATCGGCGCCCATGCTCAGCGCCTTCCGGATGGTTTCCTGTACTACATCGGGGCCGAGGGAGATCACCGTAACCTCGCTCCCGGAATTCTTATCCTTCAGCTGCAGCGCTGCTTCCACTGCCCAGGCGTCGAAATCGTTTATGTCGAACTTGAGGCCGCCTTCATCTACCGACAGGTTGTCCGCTCCGATCCTGAAGCGGACGTCCATGTCGGGGACCCGCTTGACGCACACGGCAATCTTCACCGCGGAATCTCCATGTGAATGATTTCACATAAAGATAACCGGAACGGGCCGCCCGCTCTAACAAATAGGGCTCGGGCGCCTCTCGCGCCCGAACCCCTTCGCTCCGCTTCGACTGCAGTCGGAGAGAGTATATACCTTAGCGTCAGATTTGCGCCAGTGTGTTTTCGGGCGCTCCTCGCTTTCGCGCCGCCTGGCGAGCGATCAGCACGACCAGCACCGATGCGACGAGCAGCGTGAGCGCGCCCGCCACGCGCGCCTGCCACACCGGACCATAGGCCCCGTTGCGCAGGCCGCCCAACGC
>JADGQU010000129.1 GCA_017881545.1 Gemmatimonadaceae bacterium | reverse complement strand
GCTGAGATTCATATTTCTCAAAGGTCAAAGTGCGTTGATCGCTGAACGTATCGCCGGCCGGCGCGGGCACTACATGCCTACATCCTTGCTGGATAGCCAATTCGCCATACTCGAGGAGCCGTCGCCTGACGAACACGCGTGGGTGTGCGACATCAGCGAGTCGCCGCAGGATCTGGTCGCCGCTCTCGTCGCGCGAGCATCAGCATGACGCCTGACAATCGCCTGCTCCTCTACGCGTTCGGCGCGGTGGTCGCGCTCATCGTGCTGATCGCGCGCGTCAAGTGGCACCCGTTCATCGCGCTCGTGGTGGTCTCGCTGACCATCGGAGTGGCGGCGGGAATGCCACCGCTCGCTGCGGTCAAAGCGTTCCAGGATGGCGTTGGCACCACCTTGGGATTCATTGCCGTCGTGGTCGGACTCG
This sequence comes from Gemmatimonadaceae bacterium, assembly GCA_017881545.1. Lineage (GTDB taxonomy): Bacteria > Gemmatimonadota > Gemmatimonadetes > Gemmatimonadales > Gemmatimonadaceae > UBA4720. The sequence continues at coordinate 6,208 of JADGQU010000129.1, read as the reverse complement.
GGACCATGTTGGGCAAGATGATGGCGGAGTCGGGCGCCGCGACGCGAATCGCGATTACGCTCATCGATCTCTTTGGCGAGCGACGCGTGCACTGGGCGATCATGTTCGTCGGATTCATCGTCGGGATTCCAGTCTTCTTTCAGGTTGGATTCGTTCTCCTCATTCCGCTCGTGTTCACGATCGCGCGCCGCACGGGGATGTCGCTTCTCAAGATAGGTATCCCGCTCGTGGCGGGGCTCTCGGTGGTGCACGGGATGCTGCCCCCGCATCCGGCCGCGATGCTCGCCGTGACTGCGTATAACGCCGATGTGGGACGCACGATTCTTTTCGGCATCCTCGTCGGCCTTCCCACCGCGGCGCTGGCGGGGCCGATCTTCGCCGTGTGGATTTCGCCTCGCATCGTGATGCCGGTCGAGAATCCGATGGCGGCGCAACTGGAAGGTGGCTCGGGTGGTTCCGCGCAGGATATGCCGGGCTTCGGCATCTCACTCTTCACGGTGTTGGTTCCCGTGATCCTAATTGTACTCGCCAGTGCTGCCGACCTCTTGCTCGAGCCGGAGAGCGGGGTGCGCTCGGCGCTGCATTTCATCGGGCATCCAATCGTGGCGCTGCTCCTCGCGTTGCTCTTCTCGTTCTGGTCTTTGGCGCGGACGCGACATTTCACACGAGCGGAAGTGATGAAGTTCTGCAACGACTGCCTGGCTCCGACAGCGACGATACTGCTGGTGATCGGCGCCGGGGGCGGCTTCAACTCGGTGCTCGTGCAGAGCGGTGTGGGGCGCGCCATCGCCGGCGTGGCAATTGGATCACACGCTTCCCCGCTCTTCCTTGCCTGGATCGTCGCGGCGCTCATACGCGTGGCAACCGGATCGGCGACCGTGGCGATGACGACCGCCGCTGGAATCGTGGCGCCGATTGCGCTAGCGACGCCCGGCACGCACGCCGAGCTGCTGGTACTCGCGACGGGGGCCGGTGCGTTGATGCTCTCGCACGTGAACGACTCGGGATTCTGGCTGATCAAGGAATTCTTCAACATGACGGTTCCGCAGACTCTCAAAACGTGGACAGTGGCGGAAACGATCATCGGTGTCGCGGGATTGGTTTTCACATTGCTTTTGAGTCTGGTGATCTAATCGGAGGTTACATGGGGATGGAGAGAAGGCGCATCGGACGCGGTTTCACCTTCGCGGTTGTAGTGGCGCTGTGGGGAGTGGCATGCACTCAATCACAGCCCGCGGGATCGAGCGGCGATGCGAAGGAGACTTCGATATCGACCGGATGGATCGACGCGACCGCTACCCTCGATCCGGCGACTACCCCGGTGTACGCGGGCGACGCGCCGATGAAGTTCGATTTCCTCAAGGATATGCGCAAAGGCGACGGGTTTACTCTCTCCGCGTATTCCATGGGAGCGCACAGCGGGACCCATATCGACGCGCCGATGCACTTCGTCCGCGACGGCGCATCGATCGACCGCGTACCGTTGGAGCCACTAATGGGCCCGGCTCGTGTAATCGACATCCCCGACAGCGTTCAGTCGATCAACGCCGCGGAGCTCAGTCGTCACGATTGGAAGGGCTCACCGCGCGTGCTCTTCCGCACGAGGAGCTCGCTGCGCCATTGGATGACATCCAACACGTTTCATCGCGACTTCGCCTACGTCGCCCCCGACGCTGCACAGCTACTCGCCGACGCCGGGGTGAAGCTGGTGGGCGTCGACTACATCTCGGCCGAGCAGTTTGCCGCTCCGGCGCCGATGACGCATCGGATTTTGCTAGGCAAGGGGATTCCGATCGTCGAGGGGTTGTTCCTCGAGAATGTGCCGGCTGGGGACTACGACCTGATCGTGTTGCCGATCAAGGTTGGGGGACACGAAGGTGCGCCGGCGCGGGCGATTCTTCGGAAGCGAGTGCCATAGAGGCGGCCGGCGCCGATGTGTTAGATCGGCGTTCGGCGGCGTCTAACGGGGGTCAGCTGCCATGCATTCCAGTACCGTTACTCTGAAATGTGGTACCATGCGTGAGGCTGAACTGCGCGCTTAAGTCGCAGTCACTCATACCCCCCGTCGTATGAAATCGCATCACGCCCTATCTCGTTACGCGCTGATCGTCGCGCTGGCGCTCGCTGCTACAACCGCCGCCGCGGGAGGCCAGAATACCCCGCCCACTCGGGCGCCGGCAGAGATCCGAACATCGGCATCGGCCGACCGGAGTTTGGACCCCGACCTTGCCATCGTCACAGTGCGATTCGCGTCGGTCGGCACCAGTCCCTTGATAGCCGGACGCTTCGTGGCAGCGCGCGCGGATAGCCTGCGGAAAGCATTCCAGGCGTTGGGGGTTCCGCGTGACTCGATCATCACCGGCACCCGCCACAACTCGCCGGCAGAGCCTGGCTCGCGCGTCGATGTGGTCATCGGGCCAGGAGAGCGGTTTCCGAACGGTGTCTACCGAATTGACACGACGTACCGGGTGCGCGAGACATTGGCGATCCGAATCCGAGATCTCTCCAAGGTGGGGCCTGTCATCGATAGTGCTTTCGCACACGGGGTGATCGACATCCCCCCGATCTCTTTTGTCGCCACGAACACGGAGGATGCACGTCTCAGCGCGACGCGCGAGGCGACGCAGCGCGTCAGAGCAAAAGCCACAGCGATGGCTGCGGCGAATGGTGGCCGCCTTGGCCGTACCATCATGCTGAGCACCGACGGAGGCGGATACTACGATAGCAGCGATGATATCGTGGCGATCACTAGCGCCGCCTACACGGCCGGGAGGACCACCGGCGCCGGCACTATCATAGTCGGTCCGCAGATCCGGATCACTGTCACCGTCACCGGTCGATGGGAACTGACAGACGGGCAGTAGCCTCTCCAAGATAGCGACCGCGAACACGATGCTTGTCGGGCTGAACTAGGGATTTGCGGCCAAGTGTTCAAAACCGTTGCAATAGGTTTTGTGATCGGCCTTTTGTTCCTCCGATTCCGGCGCATGGACTGACAAGCGCTTCGGCATCATTTTCCTATGAGCGCGAGAGTGTCATTGTGCCGGCTCTCGAATCTGGTGCAGCACGTTGATCCCGGGATTGTTCAGCGTCTGCACGATCCCGCGTGGCCAGCGGATCTCGATCCGGTCCACTTTGCTCACGTCGCCCAGACCGAAGTGCACCGTCCGGCTTGATTGGGAGAGGTACCCGCCCGCCGGGCTCACCTGCCGGATCATCACCTTGCTCCCTGCCCAGAGCCGAATCACGGCGCCAATCGCATCACGGTTGCTCGTGGTCCCCGTCAGTCGAAACGCGACGTAGTTCCGTCGCGGAAACCGGTTGGCGAAAAAGTAAGGGCGGTCGTTGAAGTTGTTGGTCACGATGTCGAGCCGGCCATCGCCGTCAAAATCAGCGACGGCCGCGCTTCGCGTGCTTCGCGCGGCCCGCAGGGGTCCGATGTTCTTTCCCTGGTAGATGCCACCGGTGGGTGGCTCGATGCCTAGAGCTGACGCGCGGTCACTGAACGTGCCGTTGCCGTTGTTCATCATCAGTGAGTTGGGCCAGTAGTAGAACGGGTAGCCCATCCCCGCGGTGATGAATACGTCCTCGTTGCCATCGTTGTCGTAGTCGCCGGTCGCGATACCCCACGGCCAGAACGTCTCCAGCCCCGCGGCGATGGCGGTCTCGGCAAATTTTCCGTGGCCAAGATTTCGATAGAGAGCGTTGCCGAAGAGCAACTCGTCGTAGTTCTCGCCCTCGGTCGCGAATGTCTGTCTTTGGTTCGGAATGAAGTCCGCGACATCCTCGTTCGCAGTCGGGCCATTCGGGGAGAGGAACCGCCGGTTTTGCATCTGCGTTGCCTGCTCGAGAGAAGTGTGGCGTGTATCGAGCCCCATCCACATGTCCGAGTGCATGTCAACTACGAAGAGGTCGAGCCGTCCGTCGCCGTCGTAGTCGAACACCTTGGTGCCGATCGCTCCGTGCGAAGTCTTGCCCAGCGTCTCGGCGGTGACGTCGGTGAATGTGCCGTGACCGCTATTCCGATACAGCTGGCCCCGGCCGAACATGCTCGGCACGAACAGATCGAGGAAACCGTCTTCGTCGTAGTCGAAGACGGCGACGTCACCGGCCCAGCCGCGGCCCTTGAGGCCGGCGCTCTCGGTAACATCTGTGAATGTCCCATTCCCATTGTTGTGATAGAGAATGTTGAATTCCTTCGGACTCGTCATCAGGCTTCCGAGGCTGGCCTTGCCCTCGAAATTCCCGCCTGTGAAGTCGAAGACGTCGGTGGTCCACTTCGCAGTATTAGTAACGTACAAATCCAAATTGCCATCGTTGTCGTAGTCGAAGAACACCGGCGTTTGCGAGTGACCGACGTGGCTTACACCGGCGGCAGCGGTGACGTCCTCGAAGGTTCCGTCGCCACGGTTGTGGAAGAGCACGTTGCCGCCGCGGGTACTGGTCACGAAGAGGTCGGCCCAACCGTCGTTGTCGTAGTCGGCGAAGGTGGCTCCGACTGAGATCCGGTCGCCGAGGGCGACCTTCGCTTTCGCGGTGACGTCCTCGAAGGTGCCGTCACCCCGGTTGCGGTAGAGCGCGTTCTGCCCGTGCTGGTTCAGGAAGTAGATGTCGTCGCGGCCGTCGTTGTCGAAATCGCCGACCGCCAGGCCCGAGCCGTGATCGTAAAGATTGATGCGGAACCGCTCGCCCTGCTCCTTCGTGAGGAAATTCATGTGAAACGCGATCCCGGCTTGCTGGGCGCGCTCCTGAAATCCCGACTCTCCGCCGCCCGTATTCCGAAAGAGGAGAAACGACGCGCCAATCAATCCCGCCACCACTATGGTGATCGCGAGCGCCGGCGCGACCGAGCGCGAATTGGCTTCGTCTGACATATTCGGGATTCTCCGGAGAAGAAAAAACGTCGCGCAAATCGAAAGTTAGTCGCGTGGCAGCGAGCACGACCAGACGCGACACGCGGACATCACGTAAATCAGGAGACACATGCCTAATAAATCAGGAGACGACATGGCTAACGGTGTGACCTGGAGATGCTGCGGGTGGGCGTTAAGGGCGCCCGCACTCCTCATAGCCCTCACGGCGATCGTAGTTGTAGGCACGCCGCTGCGCGCACAGTGGGACAGCACCTGCATTCCTGTCGCCAAGCGCGCCGGTCGCGCCTTGGGATGCTTCATCACGGCGCGGGAGGAGCTCGGTCGCCTCCCGACCGACACCACGCTCTACTGGCACCTGGACACCTATCCGACGCGCGCTGCCGCCGAGCGCGCGCGCGAATCGCGGTCCACCGTGGTCGAGTCGTTGGGACGGATCTGGCTGTTCACAATCGCGCCTGGCAAGTGGCGGCCGCGCGGTGGCGATCGCGTCGCGCGCATCGGTCCCCTGCCGCTCATCGAGGCCGACACGTTCGCCGCGGTTTACATGGAGGGCGTTTTCCAACCGGGGATGAACACCATGGTGCATCGGCATCCGGGCGTCGAAGCGTGGCTCACGCTCGAGGGCGCTCAGTGTGTCGAGACACCAGAGGGCAAGCAGGAGCAGCGCGCCGGCGATCCGGGTTTGATGGTGCGCGGCGGCCTTCCCATGAGGCTCACCGGAATTGGAACGGGCATCCGTCGGTCCGTTGTCCTCATTCTCCAGGACGCGACGAAGCCACGATCCACGATGGCCGCCGATTGGACTCCGCTCAACCTCTGCCGGCCGGGGTGACACCGGTGGTTCCGAACGACCGTCGCCCGTTCACTTCGACGCGCGCCCGCATCGAGTCAGTAGACGTCGTGCGCGGCGTGATCATGATTATCATGGCCCTCGATCACACGCGGGATTTTTTCGGCATCCCCGGGCAGAATCCAACGGACATGGCCACTACAACGCCCGCGCTGTTCTTCACGCGTTGGATCACGCACTTCTGTGCGCCTGTGTTCTTCCTTCTCACCGGCACCGGTGCGTACCTCTCGCTGCGCCGGAAATCCAGGAGTGAGCTGTCGCGATTCCTGTTCACGCGCGGGCTCTGGCTGATTTTTCTCGAGGTCGTGGTAGTCCGCTGCCTCGCCTACCAGTTCAATTTCGACTACCGCGTGACAATGCTCCTCGTCCTCTGGGCGCTCGGCTGGGCGATGATCGTGCTCTCGGCGGTCGTCCGGGCGCCGGCGTCGGTTGCCACGCGTTTCGGCGTTCTCCTGATCGCGACACACAATCTCGTCGACGGTGT